>JAHAWU010000182.1:3312-5863 GCA_018383815.1 Candidatus Jordarchaeia archaeon
TTCAAGTACTCCTCAACATCCAAAGGTTCAAGCTCATCATCTACAACAACAACATCAACATCAGACCCCTCCCCCGCTTTACCCCTTGCAAATGAACCATAAACCACAACTCGTTTTATCCCCTCCCCAAAAACGATTAATAAGATACTCCTTAACCGATTTTAAAACAGGCTTGACCTCATCAAATGCTCTCATTCCACCACCACACATTGATTCACCATGTGTAGCAAAGACGTAATGAACTATTATCCCCGCTACTAATATTTCTTCCTCAAGCAATCCTCACACAATATCTTAATTAGTGAAACATTTATGATTAAAAACGCATACACCCCAGAACCTTAACAAAACACACGCCTAATAGCAAAGATTCCACACCCGCACAACTCAAAGATCCCTCCCAACAAGCCACGTGAAACCCCGCAAAACTCCTACCCCACCAAACCTCCACAACCCCCAAAAAATAGTTTGAAAGAGAAAAACCATGAAAATTATCGGTAAGGCTCAATAATAACCTTTAGAGAGTTCTCAGCCCTGGCAACAAGCCTGAACGCCTCGCCCGCCTCAGCCAAACCGAAACGATGCGTAATCATATCCCTAACATTAAAGTTACCCCAACGCAAAAGCTCAAGCGCAGTCGCCAAATCCGCAGGACTGGCACCATAAGAAGTGGTCAAAGTAACCTCATTCCGCCACATCTCATTAAAATTCACCGCAACATTAATCGAAGGCTCAGGCACCGCAAAAAACAGAACTGTACCACCCCTATCAACACACCTCAAAGCAGTCTCCGCAGCCTGAACCGCACCTGTACACACAAACACCTTATCAGCAAGCCTACCATCATTAGCCTCTCGCAGCCTCTCGGTAACATTACCCTCCTTAGCATCGATAACCACATTAGCGCCAAACCTCTTGGCAGCATCAAGACGATACCTACTAATATCTGAACCAATAATCATGCCAGCACCAAGACTGCGAGCCAACAATATATGCAAAATCCCAGAAATACCCGTCCCAATAACAAAGACTGAGTCACCCGGCCTAACCCCCGCCTGCCTCTGCCCCCTAACACAACACGCCAAAGGCTCAACAAAAGTCCCAACCTCAAAACTCATATCATCAGGCAACAAATAAATCCCACGATCCACCTGCAAACTAGGAACACGAACAAACTCCGCAAAACCCCCAGGGTCAAAATTAGTAGTATGCAAAGTCTCACAAGCAGTGTGATGACCAGTCAAACAGTACCGACAGGTATTACAAGGAACATGATGCGAAACAAAAGCCCTATCCCCAACTTTAAATTTCTTCACACCCGCACCGACTTCAACAAACTCCCCAGTCATCTCGTGACCCAAAACCCGGGGAGCCTTCTTAACTCGATACCACTCCATAACGTCACTACCACAAATACCACAAGCCATAGCCCTAACCAGAATCTCACCAGGACCAATCTTGGGCTTAGGCATCTCCTCCAACCGAACATCATTATTATTATAATACATCGCCACACGCAAAACAATCCACCCGCAACAAATCAATAAAAAGGAAAAAACACGCCCGTTTTCCAACAACTACTTCTTCTTACCCTTCAAACTGTTAAACAGCTCCAAAGCCTCATCCGGCGTATAACCCTCCTGAACAATGGAACGAACAGCCTGAATCATCGCAACAGGATCCTCACTCTGGAAAATATTTCGACCCATATCCACGCCCACAGCACCCTCCTGAATAGCATTGTACGCCAGCTTCAACGCATCAGGCTCCGGAATCTTCTTACCACCAGCAATAACTATGGGAACCGGGCAACCCTCCACAACCTTCCCAAAATTCTCACAGTAATATGTTTTCACTATGCTTGCCCCAAGCTCAGCGGCAATGCGACTAGCCAAACCCAAATAACGAGCATCACGCACCATATCCCTACCCACAGCAGTAACAGCCAAAACCGGCATACCAAACTCCTCACCCTCATCAACCAACCTCGCCAAATTCACCAAAGTCTGCTTCTCATTAGGCGCACCCACAAAAATCGAAAGAGCCACAGCCGCAGCGTTGAGACGAACAGCATCCCGCATCGAAGTAGTAATATCCTCATTACTCAAATCATCCTTAAGAACACTGGTACCACCACTAACCCTAAGCACCACCGGATTAGAAATAGTAGCATCAATAGTATTACGAAGCACACCACGAGTAAGCATCACCGCATCAGCCCAAGGAAGCAACGGAGTAATAACCTCACCCGGACGCTCCAAGCCACTGGTCGGGCCCTGGAAGTAGCCGTGGTCTACTGCGAGCATTACGGTGTGTCCGGTTTTTGGGTTTATTATTCGGGATAGTCTGTTTTTCATTCCCCAATCCATTTCTAAATCACCCATATTTGTTTTGTTTTGCATTTTTTGAAGTTTCAATTGTATTTTCTTGAGGGTTGTTTAAAAGGTTTCCGCTGTTCCTGAACTTGTTAAAAAATAATTTAAATGTAGGGGAGTAAAGTAGTAAGGGTGGATGTACAGGCATCCTTGATGAAGAACGGAGGATGAGAGAT
>JAHAWU010000042.1 GCA_018383815.1 Candidatus Jordarchaeia archaeon
GAAAGAAGCTCATAAACTGTCTTGAGAAAATAAAACATGTGGACGGAAATAATCAGTGTCTTCCAAAAAGTAGAGATATTAAAAATGGAGTTAAATGGGGTACTTCTCCAACGAGGGTTATGAAGGATTAAGTGCTCTCAATATCTTTTGGGTGTATGCTAATCCATAAATACTATTATATGTATGATTTCTCTACTTGTAAATCCTCTAAACCATTTTTTGGCGAAACTTTTTTAGAGTTCTAGTTAAAGTTTGCATACCCGGTGATTGGAGTGGACAAAGTATTAGAGGAGATTCTGATTACAGGGCTCCGCACCAAAATAAGTAAAATAGAGTCAAATGGTCACAATTATAATAAAATACCAGTTGTTAGTTTAAAAATCACCAATGAGTGCAACCTAAAATGTTTACATTGCAGCTCAGATTCGGGGCTTCCACTCCATAATGAATTAACCTTGAGAGAAATCCAAAATCTTATAGATGAGCTGGCGAAAATCGGAGTAAAAAGAATAACCCTATCGGGAGGAGAACCAACCATTAGGAAAGACTTTTGGGAAATTTTACGCTACTTGGACGATACCGGTACCCAGGTAAGCCTTTTTACTAACGGCATTCTTTTTGATAAAAACTTTGTGAAAAGATTAAGCGATTTCGGTGTAAGTGGAGTAAGAATTAGTATTGATGGAGGGGTGGCTAAGACCCACGACGAAATCCGTGGCGTTAAGGGATCATTCTCAAAAGCAGTGAAGGCAGTGAAACTCTGCCGTGAATCCGAATTAATGGTTCTCATAGTCAGCGTTATTATGAAAAATAACATCTCAGAAATAAGAAAAATTATTCAACTGGCAGAAAAGAACCGCGTGCCAGCTTACTTCAGAAGGTTTCACCCAGTAGGAAGAGGCTTCAAAAATATAGGTTTAATGCCCTCCCCCGAGGAATTGAAATCTGTTACTTCCATAATTACAGAATACTATGGTGAGGAATTGATAAGAGAAATGATAAAATATTTGGAACTTGTGGGCGGCTGGTGCTACATTGGGCACAGAATGTGCATCGAACCTGATGGAAATGTTGCACTGTGTCCCAGTCTACCCCTAATTATGGGCAATATAAGAGAGAGTAGCATAAATGAAGTGTGGAACAGAATAAAGACTTCGGAATTGTGCAGTATGATTCGCAAAAGGAATATATCAGGAAAATGTGGCAGTTGCCCCTACGTTAGAACATGCGGGGGAGGCTGCAGAGCTGATGCTTATGGATTAACAGGAGACATACTGTCAGAGGATCCCTTATGCTGGAATCATCCTAGTAAGGCGTCTCTCCCAATTCTGAACGCCTTAATTATGGCTTCTGCAGCCTTTTACGAAGCATCATACATAGACCTAAAAAGGTAATGAGATTAGTGCAGTTCTACGTACTCGTAGGCCTCTAATTCTGATTCAAAACAGTAATGTACCTTTTGGAAATCTTTTCTAAATTCTGCCACTTCCAAGCTGATTTTCGCAGGATCCTCCTTATCTATAACAACGCGTTTAATAAAATCCGCCACAACTTGCATTTCGCTTTCCTTCATTCCCAACCTTGTAACTTCACTGGTTCCCAACCGAATACCGCCGGGATTGAGATAATTTCTCCCTTCACTAATATCCCAGGGTAGCAGGTTTCTATTCAGTATTATGCCCGCCTTCTCCAGCCGTTCTTCTATGTCGCGTCCAAGTCCAACCCTATTCTTAAAGCTTGTAATGTCCACCAGTAGGGTGTGCGACTCAGTAAAACCCTTAGCCTCCCCTAGAACATTGAAGCCTCTCTCATACAGGGCTTGTCCCAAAGCTTTAGAATTCTTGATTATTTGCCCGGCATACTCTTTACCGAACTTTTTAAATTCTGCCAAGGCTATAGCTAATCCTGCAACATTATGTAAATGGTGGTTACTGGTCAGTCCAGGAAAGGTCGCTTGTTTTATTCTTTCTCCTAGCTCCTTTTTAGCAAGAACCATGCCGTGCTGTGGTCCGGGTAAAGTTTTATGGGTGCTCATCTGCACCGTGTCAGCACCTTCTCTCAGAGGGTCTTGGAAGTACCCCCCGGCTATTAATCCCGCCACATGAGCTGCATCATAGGCAACCTTCGCTCCAACCTCCCTTCCAACCTCACCCAGCTCTTTAACAGGGTGGGGGAACAAGAAAACCGAGGCGCCAAATAGTAGAAGTTTTGGCTTCACTTCACGTATTCTCTTCGCCGACTCATCAATATCCAAGTTCAGCTCTTTTCTGTCGAAAACAAAATATTCGACATTCAAACCATGAACCGCACCAGCCGTGCCACCCAAGAAACTACCAGATTTAGTGTATTCTGGGCCGTGGCTGATGTGGCCTCCTGAGGGGATGGGCATAGCCATCATTGTGTCCCCAGGCTTCGTTAGTGCGGTGTATGCTATTAGGTTGGCGACAACACCGGAGGTGGCCCTCACATCCGCAAATTCCGCTCTAAAAAGATCCTTCGCTAAGTCTATGCATATTAGTTCAACTTCGTCTATAAATTTGCAGCCTGCATAGACTCTTTCGCCTGGCCATCCCTCAGCGTATCGGTGACCAAAATCGCTGATAATTGCCTCTCGAACAGCAGGGCTTACAATGTTTTCGCTTGCAATTAGGGGTAAGCATCTCTTAAACCATTCGTGATGCGCCTTCATGGCTTTTCTTACAGCTTTGAAAGATTCTTCGGGATCCAAAAAATCATCCTCTTCTGAGTTAGTGAAGACAATTCTTTTTTAGAACAATCTTTGTCCAGATTATTATAACGTACTGTGTTTGATTGAGAAAATTAAGTGTATTCTCTTTTAAACTTACTCTTTAAATAGCGCACTACTGATTTACTCCTCTCTAGAACTCATAGGTATTAGTTTACTAATAAAATATTGCAGAAAACAAAAAGAAATATTAAGACAATCAAGTTACGGGTTTAATTAGCTCAATAAAGTAATGAGTAACGATAAATATTTTCAAAATAGTGTATTGGAGAAAGAAGTGGCGCCACGCTTGGAATTTTAAGCTCTTGAAGTGGCAATGTTTCTCTACGAGAAATTGGGGGTTAGAGAAGATGTTCACATGTTTCTTAGTTGGAACCGCAGGAAGTGGTAAATCCACTCTTACCCAAGCATACGCTAATTGGTTGACTCGAAACCAGTTCAACGTGGCCTTGGTAAATTTGGATCCCGGAGTGCGCCGTTTACCATATGCGCCCGACGTAGACATTAGGGACTATGTAAGTTTAGAGGAAGTTATGGACAAATATGATCTTGGTCCAAATGGGGGGTTAATTGCCAGTATCGATATGATGGCGAACTACATTAGCGAGTTTAAGGAGGAAATTGAGGAATTAAAGCCAACGTATGTTTTGGCAGACACCCCAGGTCAACTTGAACTCTTCGCGTTCCGCAGTACTGGCCCCCTAGTTACTACGGCAATCAGTGGCGAGAGTAGCTGTTTGGTATTCCTAATGGATCCCTTACTAAGTCGCTCTCCTACAGGTTTTGTGAGCATGCTACTCCTGAGTGCATCAGTGGAGTACCGCTTCAACTTACCCCAAATCAATGTTCTATCCAAAGCAGACACCCTAACTGAAGATGAAATAGAAAGAATAGTAGAGTGGGTGGAAGACCCGCAAACTCTGCTAAACGCCATAGATCAAGAAGCGACTGGTATGCGTAGAGAGATAAGCATAAATCTTGGAGAAATTTTCGCTAATGCGGGCTTTATGAGAGAGATAATACCACTTTCATCACTGACCTTCCAAGGATTAGATAACCTATACGCTGTAGTTGAGAGAATCTACACCGACCGTGAGGGATTCATATGAAACAATTTCAAACTCTCCAAAAAAGTACTTGGCAAAATTTTAATATACCTCAAATGAATTGAGAAGCTAAAACAAAACCACCAAAAAATTGGGTGTGTATCCAAAGTTTTTATATTTCATTCGAATCTCTGTTTACCCAAAAAAAATAATAAAGATAATAATAAGAAATTCATTTTGATATATAATTGGAGCATGTATGTATTATTATGGCGTGAGGTGTAAGAAATGTCCAATAACGTGGATCAAATCATCCAGAAGGCTCTAAGCGAAAATCGAACACTTTTACTGGAACCCGAAGCCAAAGAGGTAGTAAAAGCATATGGCATACCAGTAACCAGATATAAGGTGGCAAAAAGCCTTGAGGAAGCCGTCAAATACGCGGAGGAAATTAAATACCCTGTAGTTATGAAAATCGTGTCAAGGGATGTGGTGCACAAAAGCGATGCAGGTGGTGTAAAGGTCAACCTCAAAAACGCTGAAGAGGTGAAAAAAGCCTATAGAGAAATAGAAGAAAATGTTAAAAAAGCGGTGGGTAACTATAGATTCGAAGGTATGATCATACAAGAATTCGCCCCCGAAGGAAGAGAAGTCATCGTAGGAATGACCAAAGATCCACAATTCGGGCCCGCCCTCATGTTTGGGCTTGGAGGAATCTTCGTCGAAGTTTTGAAAGATGTCAGCTTTAGGGTAGCCCCAATTACGAGGTATGACGCAGAAGAAATGATACGTGAAATTAAGGGATTCCCGATTCTGCAGGGTGTTAGAGGCCAGAAGCCAGTAGATATGGAAGCAATTATTAATATACTATTGAATGTTTCCAAGCTGGTCATGGAACATCCAGAGATTGAAGAACTGGACCTCAACCCTATAATTGCGTATCCTGATGGCGTTAAAACCGTTGATGCCCGTATTATTCTCTCTAAACAGTAGGAGGGAATCAAGATTAGCATAAAGGCTACCGAAATCCGTGGCAAGCAAGTTTACACACATATTGGAAAATTTGTAGGAACAGTGACGGACTTGGAATTAGATTTCGCAGTGGGTGGAGCCTCTGGACTGCAAGTTAAACTTAAAAAACCAGTGGAGAACAAAGACATAATCTCTATCCCCTTCTCATGGATAAAGGCAATCGGGGATATCATTCTTATTAAGAAGCCAGATTAACCCGGACATTATATCAAAGCCACACTGTTATACAGAACATGAAAAAATATTTGGTAAAGGTTAGCTGAACAAATAAAGTTTGTAGAGCTCCACTCTAACTGCCTTGTTGATGGTGAAAGTTTGAATGAGAGATACCCGTCTGAGCAAAATTATTTGCTAACTCAATAAATTTCCATTCAAATTCGACTTAAATACAACTCTAGAGCTTGTAAAAATTGGACAAAAACGGAATAACTGTAATATTTTGTAGGGTAATACCAAGATTTATCCTGAATCTCTTTATATTAAGTCATAAACTAAATTATTTCTCCCCCTGTTTGAAGAGTTGCCGGTTTCTCGGTTTAAGTGATAAAAGTTTAAATTTTGTTTTATAACTGGATTATTAAAATTAAAAATGGTGTCCTTTTGGGAGAAGTGACAAACATTGAGTAAGAGTAAGGATAAGGTGCAGGAAAAGCTTGTTGAGTTAGCGGGAAGCTTGAAGGGGATTGATGCGATTAGGAACTGTGTTTATGCGGTGGCTGCAGTTGCAGACATTTTGAGAACTTCTCTTGGTCCTAATGGGATGCGGAAGCTCATCATTGATAGATATGATAACTACGTGGTTTCTAATGATGGGGTGACTATTCTTAGGGATTTGGATATTCAGCATCCTATGGGTGAAATGCTCGTTAATATGGGCAAGACTCATGTTCGCACTCAGGGTGATGGAGGCAAGATTACTGTTATTCTAGCGGGGGAATTAGTTAAAAGGGGATTAAAACTTGTTGAAGAGGGAGTACATCCATCTGTTGTTATTTCAGGATACTATTGTGCTTGCGAAAGCTTGATGAATATGATAGATGAGCTGAGTGTTGATGTGGACGGGGATAAAACACTGCTTAGATCCGTAGCTAGCACCTCCCTCTCTGGGAAGTTTTCGGAGAGAGCAACAAGGCGTTTATCAGATATTGCCGTTGAGGCGGTAACCACAATCGCGGAGGGGGGTAGGTTAATGGAGGTTAAGGATAGGGTTCAGTTTGTGAAGAGGGAGGGAGGAGGGATAAGTGATACCGAGTTGGTTCATGGTGTGATTATCTCTAAGGATATTCTGAGCCCTAAAATGCCCAGGAGGGTTGAAGATGCTAAAATAGCCCTTTTAAGTGAGAAACTCTATTTGGAGAAACCTGCTGATAGAAGTGTGGAGCTTCAGATAAACTCTCCTGAGGATTTAGAGGGTTACCTTGAGGAAGAAAGGAAGTTTGGGGAAAGAAAATTTTCTTATATTAAGAGAAGTGGAGCGAATGTTGTTGTTACAGAGAAGGGGATAAATAAGGTCATCGAACAAAGTTTAGCTAAGAATAAAATTTTGGGGATAAGGCGGGCGAAACCTGAGGAATTTAAGCTTTTGAGTGAGGCCTGTGGAGCTAAGATTTGCTCTCGGGTGGAGGATCTCAGCGAGGAAGATTTGGGTTATGCTGAGGTGGTGGAAGAGAGGAGAGTAGGACGGGACAAATATGTTTTGTTTTCTGGTTGTCGAGGCCCGAAGGCAGTTGCGGTGCTGGTTAGGGGTGGTTCCTGGTTTGTTTGTGAGGAAGTTGAGAGACTTTTGAGGAACGCTATGGTAGCCGTTTCTGTGGCTATGATGCACAAAAAGGTTGTGGGGGGTGGGGGCGCCATAGAGATAGAGATGGCGAAACGAGTTAGAAAAATTGCTTACTCGGTTGAGGGGAAAAGACAGTTGGCAATGCTCGAATTTGCTTCGGCTCTTGAGATGATTCCGCGTATTTTGGCCTCAAATGCAGGTATGGATGAGGTTAGCACATTGTTGGAATTACGTTCAAAGCATAGCGGTTCTCTTAACTGGTTAGGTATAGATTTTGAGAACAAAAAATTGAGAGACATGAGGGAATACGGGGTCCTGGAGCCCAGTTATGCAAAAATTAGGTCGCTGAAGAGTGCTACAGAGTTCGCCTCATCTGTTCTGAGAGTTGATGGAATGTATATAAGTAAGATGGGACTAGAGAAGAGAGACCAGGCGAAGTGAACACTTCTCTAAAGGGTTTAAGTTCAGATGAGTGAAAAAAGGGTTTTATTTGCATTATTTGATAATTTTCCAGATTGTGCCGTCTTTGGAGTCTTCTAAAAGAATCCCTGCTTCTTTTAGTTTATCACGTATATAATCCGCCTTCTCCCAATTTTTTTCTTTTCTAAACTTGTTTCTCAGATCAATTAAGAGTTCCACCAACTTTGCCACGGTTTCTAGTTTGGCCCCCGCTTTTTCCTGCTGAAACAGCCCCAAAATTTCTCCAAATTCTTGGTATACCTGCAAGGCTTTTTCCAAAGCTTTCCTACTTAATTTGCTATCATTTGGTAGAGAGTTTACGATTCGGCTCAGGTCGAATATGGCAGGCATTGCTTCCCTCGTGTTAAAATCGTCGTCCATAGCTTCCATAAATTTTTGTTTAGATTTCTCCACATGTTCTAGAAATTCAATCTCCTCGGAGGTAGATTCTTTTAATTCTCCCCGGCTTTGGTCGCTAATGAGAGTCTTTAGCTTGTTAATCGCATTATAAATTTTTTGAAGGGATTGTTTCGCTTCCTCCAGATGCTGATCGCTATAATCGATTTGGCTGCGGTAATGGGTATTCAATAGAAAGAACCTTAATGTTTCGGGATCGTATTTCTCCAATACTTCCCTGATTGTGAAAAAGTTCCCCAGAGATTTAGACATCTTCTCCTGATTTATGGTAACGAAACCGTTATGCACCCAATACTTTACAAACGGCTTTCCAGTGCGTGACTCTGCTTGGGCAATTTCACACTCATGGTGAGGAAAGATTAAATCCATACCTCCACCATGAATATCTATTTCTGGACCGAGATACTTAATCGCCATAGTGGAGCACTCAATATGCCACCCTGGCCTTCCTTTTCCCCAGGGACTTTCCCAGAAAATTTCCCCTTTCTTAGCCTTTTTCCAGAGGGCGAAATCTCTTGGATCTCTCTTGTTTTCATCCACCTCCACTCTCGCACCAGCCAAGATGCCATCCATGGATTGATGTGACAATTTACCATAGTCCTTTGCCTTTGACACGCTGAAATAGACGTTTCCATCTACTTCGTAGGCGTACCCCCTTTTTATAAGTTCATCAATGAACTCGATTATTTCTGGGATGTGTTCTGTAACCTTTGGGTGTATATTAGCCCTTCTAACGTTTAGCCTGTCCATGTCTTCAAAGTAGGCTTGAGTGAACCTTTTAGATAGGGAGAGGGGATTTTCACCCAATTCATTTGCTCTTTTTATAATCTTGTCATCAACATCCGTAATATTTTGAATATAAATGACCGTGTATCCTTTATATTCCAGATACCTCCTTATCACATCAAAGGCTACGTAGGAACGGGCGTGTCCAATATGACTGTAATCATAAACTGTTGGTCCACAAACATACATTCCTACCCTATTTCCATGAATTGGAACAAAATCTTCCTTTTCCCTGGTCAGTGTGTTATATACTTTAAGCAAGCCTTTACCCCTTTAAAACAATTTTTTGGGATATTTGAGCTTTTGTTTCGTGAAGGTTGTAGCCATAGTAAGAATGAGTTTACAGACTGGCTGAAGAAACATTTTAAACTGTCCTTTTTATTTCTATTTCATAATTTCAGAAATAAACCTACTAAATAGTTAAATTTTATAATTATTAATTAGCGCTGAATGCAATCTAACAGAAACTCGCTCAAATCCTTAGTTTTTAGCCCGGAACCATAGGAATTTGCGGCGTCATTTAGATTGCGAGTACAGAATGGACAAGCGGTTAATATTAAGTCTACTCCTAACTGCTCTGCATCTCTGAGTCTCTCTCTTCCCAGTTTTATGCTTGTTTCGGGGAAGGCTGCCTTTACCCCGCCTCCAGCTCCACAACAACGGCTCCCTTCCCTACTGCGTTTCATTTCCAGGAGTTGCACATTTTTTATGGATTTAATTATGTTGCGTGGGGGGTCATAAATTCCTAGTCCCCGTCCCAGATGGCATGGGTCATGGTAGGTTACCTTTATGGGGTATTTGTGTAAAAGATTTAGATTATTTTTCTTAATTATCCCGTCAAGAAATTCGGTGAAATGAAGGGTTCTAATTTGAAAATCCAAGTGCTCAGGGTACACCTTTCTAAAGGTTTTTGCACATCCGGCGCACTCAGTTATTAGAGTTTCTATTCCTAGATCTGCAAATTGTTTTTTGTTCTTCTCAGCCAGTTTGACTCCTTCGTCCATTAGTCCAGTGTTGAAAAGAATTGAGCCGCAACAGATTTCGTCACCGCCAATAATTTTGAAGTCGACCCCCAATTTCTTTAAAATTTTGACTGTGGAACGAGCAATATTCTGTAATCTGTAGGCTGCTGTGCATCCTGCGTAGTAAGCTAATCCAGTCATTTATCTTCATCTCTAAGCCAAAAACCCCTTTTTGCCTTAGGCTCCCCGTAAGGATTACCTTCCCTAATAATGTTCTCCAGTATTTTTTTGAGAGAATCAGGACTGTAACCCTCACCTGATAATACGCTTCTCATAGCCCTAACTATATCTGTTATGCGAATTCCTGAGGGGCATAGAATGAAACAGTGGTCACAAGTGGTACAACTAAAAATTCGTTCCGCAATGTAACCAGATAATTCCAGTTTTTCTTCCAAAAATCCACGAACAATTTGAATTCTTCCCCTAGCAGCATTTGAGGCCCACCCATAATTTTCGTAGAGTGGGCACTTTGCAATGCAGAATCCACACCGCATACAACTGTAAATATCATCTATGTACTCGTATAGTTTCTTTTTGGGGGTCACTTAAATCGCCTCTGGTTCGCCAGTGGAGCCCCAGGGCTTTCCCTTTCCAGGGTTTAGAATATTGTTGGGATCAAAAATTAGTTTTATTCCCTTCATTAGCGCCATCTCTATTGGACCGTGCTCCTTTTCCACAAAGTCCTTCCTTATTAGACCCACGCCATGCTCCCCTGAAATACTTCCCCACAAATCTAGAGCTACTTCGTTGTAAATGGCGCTTAGACCTTTGAAAAAGGCCTCTCTTTGTTCAGGGATTCTTTCATCGTATAGGAAGGTAGGATGAAGATTCCCATCGCCTGCATGTCCAAATGTTGCAATCTGGATTATTCTACCAAATCTTTCGGGAATTTTCTGTATTCTTTTTAAAGCCTCTGGAATCTTTGATATGGGAACTGTCATATCTTCCATAGTTGTCGTTACAGCGCACCTAGCCAGAGCAGCGTACGCGGATTTTCTTGCCACCCAAAGAGAAGCTCTCTCCTTTTCATCTTCTGCCATTTTCCAGTATTTGGGATTCATCTCCTCCACGGCTTTAACTATTATTTTCAATTCTTTTTCGGCAGCGGATTCCACGCCATCAGTCTCTACGAGAAGCATTGCCTCACAGTCCATAATGTCTAAGCCGGCATATTCTGCAGAGGTTCTAACGGTGAGCCTATCTAGAAACTCCATAGCACATGGAACCACACCAGCTCCTCTGGCCTTTACGATGGCCTTACCGGCTTTGTCTAAATCGTCAAACAAAAACATAGCCGTCCTATAGGCCTCTGGTAATGGTTGAACCCTCATACCAATCTTGGTAAAGACTGCCAATGTTCCTTCAGAACCACATAGTAGTTTTGTTAGGTCATAGCCGGAAACTGATTTTAATGTTTTTGACCCTGTGTGGATTATTTCGCCATTCGGAAGAACCGCTTCCAGCCACATTATCCAATCTTTGGTTTTACCGTATTTTATGGCCCTGTTGCCAGCGGAATTATTTGCTACCATTCCACCCAGAGTTGCGGCTGAGCTGCTTGCTGGGTCCGGCGGAAAGAAGTAACCATATTTTTGTAAGAACTCATTTAAATCGTCACATATTACCCCAGGTTCTAATACCACCTGCAAATTTTCCTGATCAAAACTTAGAATTCTATTCATACGAGTAAGGTCAAGCACAATTCCGCCCTTAACTGGCAGCGGCGACCCCGCAGCACTTGTACCTGAGCCCCTCGGATAAACAGGTACATGGTTCAAGTTAGCTAATTTTAAAACTTTTGAAACCTCGTCAGTACTCATGGGTCTAACTATAATATCTGCAAAGTGCTGGAAGGGTGTGGAGTCACGGGAGTAGCAGTAGATTTCCGCTGGGTCGGTGTTAACGTTGTCTGCGCCGACAATGTCCACCAATTGGCGCACTATATTGAGTGCTATATTAGAGGTCATAGATTCACCTATTCTTGGAAAACTTCCATGGCAGCCACTATGCCTTCGCCGGGTTTTACTGGAAAACCTTCCTTTCTGAGTATTCTATCTAAGGCTTCTAATACTAGAATAACGTTTCTCTCGCAGGCATTTATTCCCATTAATCCTATTCTCCATATTTTTCCTTTGAGCTCTCCCAAGCCTCCCCCTATTTCTATGTTGAAAACATTTAGAAGAGTCTTCCTCACATTTATGTCAGAAACGCCCTCGGGAATTTTTACTGCTGTCAGAGAAGGTAGATTGTTTTCGGTGGCTAGTGTTTCGAGCCCCATAGCGTTTAAACCCTTTATGAGAGCCCTACTTGCCTTAAGATGTTGAGCCCACCTCTTCTCCAAGCCATCTTCGTAAATTATTCGCAACGCCTCTCTCAGACCATAAATCATGGAAATTGGGGCTGTATGATGGTAAAATCTGTCCGCCTCCCAGTACTTTTCTATTAGGTTGAGATCGAAATACCAGCTCTGGATTTTCCCCTCACGATCCCTAATGAATTCAACCACTCTCTCGTTAAGAGTAATGGGAGACAATCCGGGAGGACAATTTAGACATTTTTGAGTTCCACTATAACTTATATCCACACCATAATCGTCAATTTTTAGTTCAACTCCTCCCAAAGATGTTACGGTATCCACCAAGAGAAGTGCATCATACCTTTTCGCTAAATTGGAAATCTCTTTTAGGGGCTGCACAACACCAGTTGAGGTTTCGGCGTGCACCAAAGCCACAACCCTGGCATTAGAATTCGCTAAAGCATTTTCCACACTCTCTGCACTTATAGCTCTACCCCACGCTTCCTTAACTTCAATGGGGGTTCCCCCACACCTTTTAACTATCTCACTCATCCTCTGACCAAAAAAGCCGTTTACCCCCACAACAACTTCATCCCCTTTGCCCACCAAGTTGACTAGACATGTCTCCATCCCCGCGCTACCTGTGCCGGAAATTGGTACGGCAAGCCTGTTTTTTGTTTTAAAAGCGTATCTCAATAGTTCCATTACCTCATCCATAATTTCAAGAAAGTAGGGATCTAGATGACCCACTAAAGGCATAGACATAGCCTTCAGTACCCTAGGATCAACATTACTGGGTCCAGGTCCCAGTAGAATTCTTTGGGGGGGAGCTAACTCCCTATACTTCTTTTCCATAAAAGTCAACCTACCATCTCAAACTTGTTTTTACATAAAGCAATTTGGTTGATTAACGTGTCGGTCGAATTAACAGAATCGAAAAAAAGAAGTTCTCTTGTCAAAGGCTATTTTCCAAATCTTCTTTCTCTCATCTGATAGGTTCTTAGAGCCCGCCAAAAGTCAATTTTTCTCATAGCTGGCCAGTAAACATCACAAAAATACAGCTCAGAGTAGGCGGATTGCCATAGTAGGAAACCTGAGAGCCTCTCCTCACCAGAAGTGCGGATAATAAGGGAGGGATCAGGAACTCCCGCTGTGTAAAGGTGTTTCTCGATTAGTTGTTCATCGATATCTTTGACATCGATTTTTCCAGCCTTAACTTCCTCGGCGATTTTTCGGATAGCGTCAACTATTTCCGCGCGTCCACCGTATCCAATAGCTATGTTGAGCAAGTACTGATCATAATTCTTTGTCGCCTCTTCGGCTCTCTTAATAGCTTCCTGTACTCTGGGAGGCAGAAGATTTATTCTACCTATCGCTTTAATCCTCACCTTGTACTTGTGTATTCTTGCCTCCTTTAGGATTTGTTCGAATTTTTCCTCGGCAAGACGCATAATCTCATCCACTTCCCTTCGGGAACGCTGAAAATTCTCCGTGGAAAAAGCATAGAGTGTAACAATTTTGATTTTAGACTCCCAGCACCATTCTAAAAAGTCCCTTACCTTCTCTGCACCATATTTGTGTCCAACCCATACATCCCAACCATGTTGCCTCGCGAACCTCCTATTCCCATCTAAAATAACCCCCAAGTGATTTGGCATGTTTCCATCTTTGATTTGGCGCCACAAAATCTTTTCATACACGCTGGAGAGAATTCCCCGAACTTTATCAATCAATGATAAGGGTAAGCGAGATACCGGAATATACCTTAATAGACGCTGCATTAAAAACACCCGAAATAACCCTAATTATCACTTCCTCAGAACCATGGCAAACCTACAACGCCAAAAGCGTTCTAGATGAACAAGAAATTTTCACAACAACATAATCGAGTTTATATTAAAATTTATGGAGAGATAATAAATCTTTTTGGGTTGAGGAAACAAATGAAAAATTGAGCCCACCAATTATGCATCAGTCTTCCCTTTGAGTTGTAAGATAAATTCTATAAATTTAATCTATTTGATTTTAGCTAAAAGGCGTGTAAATGGCTTGATTATGATACCGACACCACTAAAAGTAGCAAAGGGGTAAGCTTCCCCATACAAAGGTAGAAAATGGTGAGGCAACAGAAAGCGAAGGAACTCATCAAAAATGGCCGAAAAATAATATTGTTGACCAGTATAAGGACGCTAATATTTTTCCGCGAAATTAATACAGAGATCGGGGGCTACTCGTTAGTAGTTCGTATCCTCTCTTGCGGACTAAAATCATGTCCTCTATTCTGCATCCTCCAAAATCTGGGAGGTACACCCCGGGCTCGGCTGTAAAAACCATCCCCACATCTATAATGTCTGTACTGCTGGAACTAATAGACGGATGTTCATGTACTTCGATTCCGATTCCGTGACCAAAACTATGGATAAAAAAGTCACCATAGCCATCCCTTTTTATCAGCTCACGAGCTACTTTATCAATCTCATTACACTTTACGCCGGGACGAATAACCCCTATTGCCTTCTGCTGGGCGCTTAAAACCGTTTGAAAAAGTTTTTTTTGCTCCGAATTCGGGGAGCCAACTGTACACGTCCTAGTTATATCTGAACAATAATTTTTGTAACGAACCCCTAAATCAATTACCACCAAATCGCCTTTCACCAGTTTCCTACCACTAGTCGAGGCGTGTGGAAAAGCAGACCTGTAACCGGAAGCCACTATGGTTTCGAAGGAAGTGCCGCTTGATCCCCTCTTCCTCATAACATACTCTGCCTCCGCAGCCACATCATACTCCCTAACACCGGGAGCTATGGTTTCTATAGCCTTTTTCATACCCTCATCAGCGATTTTTGCCGCTTTCCGAATTTTTTCAATCTCACTCCTAGATTTAATGGATCTAATTTTCTTTATGATATTTGAGGCAGGAATAAAATTTAGACCCTCACTACTTTTCTCCAGCCTCTCTTTAACACTCACCGTTAAAAAATCCTCCTCAAAGCCCAATTTTTTAATTTTCAAATCTTTTTGGAGCTTTGAAAAACATTTATCAAAATCTTCCTGGCTTTTAGCCTCAATAATGGAAAAACCCTTCAACTCGTTTTTCGCAGCCCAAAGATCCAGCTGGGAAACTACAGCTAGAGGAACACCATCCCTAGGTATAACTAGGTACATAAACGAACTGGAAAAAAAATTTGAGAAATAGAAAATATTCTCTGGCTTAAACAAAATCAACGCATCAACCTCTCCAAGCATACCCCACAGCTTCTTTAACATACTCACATGTCTTCCTCCGCTACACCTTATAGCTACATAAAAATTTTATTAAGACTCACATTAATGTTAATGCTAACTCTAATCCAGGTGATTTAATGAATATTATTGCCGTAGGCTCAGAAAACCCAGTTAAAATCGCAGCAGTTAAAAATGTAATGCAAAAACTACTGGGGGACGTGAAAATCTGCGGCGTTAAAGTTTCAAGCGGAACACCACCCCAACCCCTGGGACTCAAACAAACCCTAGAAGGCGCAATTAATAGAGCCCAAAAAGCTCTAGCCAAAGTAGATGGCGCCATTCTAGGCGTAGGCATCGAAGCGGGACTGATAGACATCAGACTGAACGGCGAACTACATTACCTCGACTTCCAGTACTGCGCAATTTTAGACAAAGAAGGAAGAAGAACATTCGGAGCCGGCCCAGGATTCGAATACCCCCCAATTGTTAATCAAAAGGTTATAAAACAAAATTTTGAAGTAGGAGAAGTAATGGAAGAGATAACAGGCATAAAAAACCTGGGCGAAAAAATGGGCGCCATAGGCTACCTATCCCACGGACTAATTGACCGAACCAAACTAACCGAACTCTCAGTCATAATGGCCATGCTACCCAGAATAAACACACAACTATACTCAAAGGAGCCATAACCATTCCCACATAAGAAAACACTTCCAAAGCACTACAATGACGACCTCAGAGTTCTCAGTGTTCTCCTTATAGCGTTGAGCTTGCAAGGACAATATGCCCAAGGGGTTAAGACTCCAGAGTTTCCAGCTTATAATTTTTATCGACTTTTTAAACCTTTAAGAGAATTGGCCCCTAATAACACATCTTTAAGACGAAAGGAAAACTCGGGTACAAAGCAATCTGAATTGACACAACCCAACTAAGGATAATACCGCGAATTATTAACTTCATCTACTACAGTTATATACTAAAGACAATACTAGATTAATACAATTGCTACTTGTATAATTCAAACTTGATGATTATGGAAAAATGAAGTATAAAACCAAACCAGTTCAAAATCGGCAAGGTAATTAGTCTTTTAGAAGCAAAAAATTCGAGATTTTTATTAACCAATAGAAAATTTGTAAAATTATATTAGTTCAGCTATCTTTTGAGCCGACCTACGCATATCCAGAAAAATCAAACCCAACTTAACATCCTTCTTAGCACTTACAGTCAATACGGCATTGGGCCCCGCACCCATCACAAAAATGTACCCCTCGTTTCCACGTATGAAAACCTGCTCCAATTCTCCTTTCCCAAGTTCTTGGGCGGCCCGCTCACCAAGGCTTAGCATAGCAGCAGTCATTGCTGCTACACGCGTTTCATCAACATTAGCAGGCAGCGCCGAGGCTATGGGAAGCCCTTCAACACTCACTATCGCTGCTGCTTCAATTTCAGGCACTGACGCTTCCAAGTCCTTTAGTATTTCTTCCAGATTTTCGCTCTTAGACATTACTTACTTCACCAATGCCCTGTTTAAGCCTACTTACTTTTAAGATAAAGATTAAACTTATATTTTTTCCTCTACTCTCTGAGCCACAAGAAAATAAAAATGAGCTATTTTTAAGCGGATTTAGGCATTAACTCCTGCTTATATAGCCTCTTCAAGAGAACTTCTCTGGAGAGAGCCTGAAATGCCCTCTTTACACCCAGTCCCTTAATCGCAATGGACTCATAGACAGGCAATGAATCAGCTTTAAGAGCCTCAACCATAACATTTTTCTCCAACGCGTCCGGCAAATCACGCTTGTTGAGTAAAATCAGTAAAGGGATCTCAGTGCCGAGCTGGTCTCCAAGAAGTCCCTTCAGTTCCTCCAAGCTCTCTAAATTGGCCTGCAACTGATCCCTCGAAGAATCAGCGACAAAAATAAGCCCATCAGCACCCTGAAGTACAATTTTCCTCTGATGCCTGTGGCGCTTCTGACCAGCTACCGTGTACACATCGAAAATAACTTTACCCGTCGCAGATATCGGAGTATAGTCAAAGTACAGCGTTCTACCAGTGGGATCCTCAACAGAAGTAAAACCACCCTTGTCCAGACCAGTTACCTCATCATAAATCCACCTAAGACAGGTGGTCTTCCCAGAAAGGGATGGCCCCCAAAAAACTATTTTGAAATGTATCCTACCTTGAGCATCTTTTTTCAAAGGCAGCACACGTCCTACTCAATTTTAATAAGGAAAAGATTCAAGCTACACCTTTTCAAGCTCGCTAAGGGCGGCCTTAAGCTCCTCGTCACCAGCTCCACCTTCAGACGCAGGCACAACCGGCTTCTCAGCAAGAAACTCATCGAGAACACTCTTAAGCTGAGTCGACGCCTTCTTCATAACCAAGCGAATCATACCGATATTAACATCAGAATCAGTTATAACACAGAGAACACCCTTACCACAACTTGCGGCAAAGATTTTCCCATTATCAAACTCTGAAGTTACAATGTTCAACTCGCCAATATCCAAGTTCTTACCCTGCTCTTCTGAAGCACAATAAACCGCACTGGCAATAGCTCCAATTCCATCGATATCAACCGGGTAATATGAGAACTTTGATACGTGGGCTATGGTTAGTCCTGTTCTGTCTACGAGGATGACTTTTTTTATTCCGCTTTCCGCTTTAATGACATCGCTCAAAATTTTATCAAAGGCTTTTATATCCATCAATTTTAAGCAATCCCCGTTTAGGTTTTGTTAATGAGTTTCTAATATTATCTCCTTTTTTCGGTATTATATTTGGTTTTCGGTTTTGTAGGGTTTCGTTAAGATAAAGGGTTAACTTTTTGGAACTACTTTTTGGGTTTTTTATGGTGTTTGGTTTTTAGGGTTATTTGTTTTGTGGTAGTTGTTCAGCGTTTTTGGCTCTGAGTACTATTAATACGTATTCTTGTTCGGGGGCTATGTGTAGTTCGCTTTCTCCCGCATCTAGTGTTAGGAAGTTCAGTGTACCTTCACCCAGTTCTTGAATGACTTTTGACGCTTTTCCTACTAGTGACGTTACTTGGGCAGATATTATTTCGGTTTTTTCGGTTGAGAGAGTTGAACTTATGGGCAGTCCTTCGGTGTTTGTGACGATGACGCCCTTAACGCCTGGATGTTTTTGTAGCTGTTGTAGGGTTTTCTGGAAGTACTTTGAGGTAATCATTGTGTACACCTCATCTTATACTATAAAATACACATTTGTCTTTTAAAAACCTTTCAGTAAATGGAGAGTGGGAGAAATTCTTTGATAAGTTGATGTTTTTTTAGTTGTTTTCTTCTTTTTGGATGGTTGATTTGTTCTGTGGGAGGGGTTTAATTTGTGTAGAAATAGCAATTTTTGATAGTTCTGCGAAATATCAGTTAGTTATTTTTTTATTAAAAAAATTTAAATTTTAGAAAGAAAATAGAACTCTTAAATCAAAATCATTATCTTTTGGGTTTGGAAGGCTAAGAGTTATAGCCAATAATTGCACTAATAGTTATATAGTTGAAGTGGTGGTTTCATGAGTCAATCTAAAGCTGAGAAGGTTTTGGCAGATCTCATGGACAAGATTCCGGAAATTGAAGGGATATTGCTTCTGGATACGAATGGAAATGTGAGTGTTGGGAAAACAATAACGCAGATGAATCATTCGGAGATAGCTAAGAATGCTGCAGTGATGATTGCCTCCGCCAGAGAGTTGAACAAGTCAATTAATAAGGGTGGTGCAAACGCAACCTACATTGAGGGTGATGATGGTTACGCGGTAACTGCAAATACAAAGAATGCCATATTGCTGGCAATAATTGGCAAGGATGCTGCTCCCTCTCTGGGGTTAATAATGAGAGACCTTAAGATAGCCCTATCCAAAATCTAAATTTGAACATAGTTATTTTTGAATTCAATTTTCTTCCCCCTTCATATTTAAAAAGATAGCAAGCGGCTTAGGAATATTTTTTATAAAATAATTTGGATTCGCTCAAAAACTGGTATAAAGGATTATCATGGATTTATTAGAGGAGGAAAATTAGTACTCACTATTTACAGTTACCGATTTAAGGAAATCTTTATTTTGTATTGGAGGGAATGAGATTGTAACATGCGGTAAAGAGTCATTTAATTCGTTTAGATTCTTTTGAGAAATATTCCTAAGAATATAAAATACATAAAAACTTGTTTTACTTAATGCATCCTGAGGCGTAGAAATTTCCTTATAAAAGCGGCCTTGAATTGGGTCTATTTTAAAAAACTGGGCATTAAGTGCTGTAATGAACATAAATATTATTAGTTTGTGTGGAAAAGATTTTAGGTGTTAGCTAGTTGGATGGTGTTGTTTTCTGCGATATAGAGTTTAGTGTGTTGCGGCAAAGAAATTTTTTGAAGGCGGGGTGATGACCTTGGTTTACATCAAAAAGGTTGTTATCAGAGGCTTCAAGTCTTTTGGGAAGAAAAAGCTGACACTCCGCCTGTCTAAGGGATTCTCAGTTATAGTAGGTCCGAATGGAAGTGGAAAAAGCAATTTGCTGGATGCGATTCGTTTTGGACTTGGAGTGCTGAGTGCAAAGTCACTGAGAGTTAGTACCTTTTCGGATTTGGTTTTTACTCCTAGCAAAGAGGCTAAAACGTCTCCCGCCAAGTATGCTAATGTAAGCTTATATTTTGACAATTCGGATAGGAGAATCCCTCTGGATACCAATACGGTAATTATTGACCGGCAAGTTGACCGGACGGGTAAGGGAATATATAAGCTGAATGGAAAAATCGTTTCTAGAACGGAAATAGTTGACCTTCTAGAAATAGCGGGAATAAGTCCCAGCGGATATAATGTGGTGCCTCAGGGCGAAATATTTGAGCTTATTCAGATGGGATCACTTGAAAGAAGGAAACTCTTCGAAAACATTGCGGGAATAGCGTCGTATGATGAGAAGAAGGAGAAGGCAGAAAAGGAGTTGGAGGTGGCGGAACAGAATCTTAGAGAAAACTTTGCGCAGGTGAGTGAAGTAAGAAAAGTAGTGGAAAGGTTGGGAAGAGAGAGGGAAGCTGCGCGTAGATACCAGCAAATCACCGACGAAATAAAGTCTGCCCGTGCAAAACTTGTTTTTCACCAACTCTTAACCTCCGAGACAGAATTATCAGATATCTTAAAGAGAATGGAGAGTAACAATGAGCAACTGAATAGTTTAAAAGAGAAAGAAAAAGTAATGAGAGAAAAACTAGACGCGGCCACAGCGAGATTAGAGGAAATCGATAAAAGTATCGTGGAGGATGTGGGAACCAGGGTTGGGGAGCTGCAATTCGAGCTTAGTGAGAAGAAGGCGATGTATTCTGAGAAAGAATTGGTTTTAAATTACAAGGAGGAAGAGTTTAAGAAGAGTTTGAATAGACTAAACAGCCTAAAACAAGAAATAGAGGATATCGAGACCAAAATTAAAGAAGAAACGGTAAATATTGGGGAGCTGGAAAAGCAAGAGGCAGAATTAGAGAAGCAAATTAAAACGAAAAAAGACATTCTTGAAGAGATAAATGAGCAAATAACAACTAGTGACTCTAAGTTTTCAAAATTGGGAACCAGAATTAAAGAAATTCATGATGAAATGGAAAAATACAGGTCTAAGATTGTTTCTCTTAAAACTGCCCAAGAGGCCTTCAAGAAGGACATCGAGTACATCTCGGCATCCATTAACTCGAGGAGAGCGATAATAGAAGAAATTAAAAAATCTCTACAAAAGGCTGAGACGGAAAGAAGCCAATCTGAGGAAATAATTAATAAATCTAGAAAAGATTTGGAGGCGTTTAATAATCAGGCGGAAGAACTGCAAAAGGAACAAGATGTTATTCGCCGACAGATGGAAGAGACCGAGAAGTTAATTTTAAATGTTAGAGACGAAGTGGTGACAATTAAGGCCATAAATGAGGAGAGAAAAAGACTTCTCAGGGGACAGTCTGCCGTAAGAGAAATTCTTAAACTTCGAGACCAGAAAAAAATTGAGGGAATTTATGGAACAATTTCTGAACTTGGAAAAACAGATCTGAAATACGCTCTGGCACTTGAGGTTTCCGCAGGTAATCGCGCCAATTACATAGTTGTTGATAATGATGAGGTGGCCGCCAAATGTATTAATTTTCTCAAAAATGGCAGGATAGGAAGAGCCGCCTTTTTACCCCTGAACAAAATTCAGAGAACCAATTTCAAAATCACCAAGGGGGATGGGGTAATAGGCTCAGCAATTGACCTCATGGTTTTTGACGAAAAGTTCAGAGCCGCATTCGAATATGTTTTCGGAAATGTGGCAATAGTCAAGGATTTAAACACCGCCAGAAAATTGGACCTTCCAGAGATAAGGAAGGTTACCATCGAGGGCGATGTCGTCGAGCCTAGGGGACTGATGAGCGGCGGTTACTATACTGGAAGAGCTAGCCTAACCTTTACGGAAACCGAAAAACTACCCCAATTGGAAGAACAGCTAAGCGGACTTAACGTGATTCGGCTGGAACTCCGAGAGAAACTCGACAAAGTATCGAAAGCATACTTCGAGATACGGAACAAGATAGAGGAAGAAGAACATCGCCTTGGAAAATATTCCGCCAACTTTGAGCACGTAATAGAACAAATAAAAGGAAAGAACGCGGAAGTAGCTAAAATCGAGTTGGAGATAAAGAAACAGCAGAAACTAATCGAAGAAAGACAGAAACAGTACAACACAGTATCCCAGGAAGTAGAGAAAATAGAGGAAAAACTTAAAATCCTATCTGAGGAGGAACAGGAGCTTAACCGGATAATTGAAGAGTCAGGTATTTCTGACCTATATGCTCAGTCAAGAAGCATGGAGACTGAGATTGCCAGCCTGAAAGAGAAATTAAGCACTATTAAAGTAGAAATTGCACAGTCGAAAACCAAGATGAGCGAATACCTCACGCCAAGAAGGGAAGAAATAAAGAATTTGGTTAAAGAGTTGGAGAAAGAAGTCGCAAGAATCTCCAAGGAGCGGGATGAAATCCAAAGTGTAATTCAGCCCTTATACCAAGAAGTATCGAAACTAGAAGAAGAGAAAAGGACGCTTGAGGAAAATATTTCAAAACTGAGAAAAGAAGAGGCGAAACTCAAACAGGAAATATCAGTTCTAAGAAATGAATTGGAGGTAACTGTTAGAAAGGCTAACTCAATAGAACTCGAATTAGGCAGGTTAATGGTGGAAAAAGAGCATTTAGAAAAGAATATTCAAGAGCTCAGAACTGAAGCCAAAGAAGTCATGGACTTCAAACCCAAAGAAATCTCAAAAGTCAATGTTGCCGAGCTGAGGGAGCTAATAAGAAGGAAGGAAGCTGAGAAAAAGAGCATGGAGCCAGTCAACATGCTTGCCATCCAACTCTATGAGCAAGAACGAGCCAGATACGAGGAAATACTGAGAAAAAGAGAAGAGCTGATAAAAGAGAGAGAAAGCATCATGGAATTTATAAGGGAAGTGGAGAGGGATAAGAGAAGAAGTTTCCTCGCAACATTTTACAGCATTGAACGTAACTTCAAAAAAATATTTTCACGGCTTTCTCCAGGCGGAGAAGGAAGATTCATACTCGAAAACCAAGCAGACCCATTCTTGGGAGGAGTTGATATCGAAGCCCGCCCTTCGGGAAAAGATGTGAAAAGAATTGAAGCTATGTCGGGAGGCGAAAAGTCCCTAACAGCAATTGCGCTCATATTCGCCATACAGCAGTACCAGCCAGCACCCTTCTACTTAATGGATGAAATAGACGCCTTCCTTGACGATGATAATGCAAACAGAGTAGCGGAATTACTTAAGGAATATTCAAAAGAGTCCCAGTTAATACTAGTATCCCTCCGCGATATTACCATAGCTAAAGCAGACAGGGTATTTGGTGTAATGTGTCGTGACGGCGTTTCAGACGTCGTTTCTCTAAGCATGGAAGAGGAGGAAAGGGAAGAAGATGACTGAACAAACGCAAGAGGAACCCTTCTGGATACATCCACCATGGTCACTTCTAGTAGACACCACCCAAACAGCTGCGGATCCCTGGGAGATCAACGTTAGCAGAATACTATTGAGCTTTTTAGAAAAAATGCGTGAAAAAGAAATGGTTAACTATAAAGTTTCTGGAAAGGCCCTCCTGACAGCGTCAATTATTCATAGGATAAAATCTGAACTGCTTTTAAAACTGGGACAAGAAAAGGAGGAGAAGGAGGAAAAAGAGGAGGATTTAGACCTCAATTTACCACCAATCCCTATGCCTTATAGATTGATAAATAGGAAAGTCAGCCTCGAGGAACTATTAGTAGCCCTGGAGAGAGTTCTACTTAGCGAAGAAACAAAAAAGGTCATTCAGAAACCTTTAAAGGAAGAAATTACACCAGAACCATTCTTTTTTGAGCCTTCAAAGTTCAAAATTGAAGAATACATAGAGCAAATTTATGGAAAAATTATTTGCGGCGAGAAGGAGATAACCAAATTTTCAGAGCTAGTTAACAAAAAAAACCCCATTGAAGTTGTTAGGACCCTGCTAAGTATTCTTATACTATATCTTAGGCGGAAAATACACATCTGGCAAGAAAGACAGTTCGGAGAGATCTACATAATGGATGTGGAAAAATGGCAAAGGATGCTAAAATGATTATTGAGGCTGCATTATACGCTGCTGGTAGACCTCTTTCAATTGAGCAAATTGCAGAGATTGCAAAAATTGATAATTTGGAATACGTGGACGAGCTGGTGAGACAGCTCATACGGGAATATGAGGAGAGAAACAGCGCATTGGAAATAGTTGCACTGCCCGGCAGTAAGTATGTATTACAGCTCAAGCCCAGCTACTCTAACAAAATAAGCAATGTGGCTTCACGTGGATTATTATCCTTAGGCGAACTAAAAACTCTCGCCTATATCGCTCTGAAGCAACCAATAGAGCAATCTAAAGTGGCAAAAGCTCGAGGCTCACACAGCTATAAACACATTAAAAAGCTGGAGGAGTTAGGATTTTTAAAATTTGAACGAGCCGGCAGAACCAAAATTTTCCAAACCACAGAAATGTTCGCTGATTACTTCGGATTCGACCACGAACCTAGGAAATTGAAGCAACAATTAAGGTGGAGAATAAGAAAGGAGGGCATCCAGACCCGATTAGACGCCCAACCAGAAGCCACCCAAGAGCCTGAAGAATCTGAATCATAACTTCAAATTTTGCAAGCTTTTTGATTTGCCCCACTTTCGCACTCACTGATTTCTATCCTTGGTTGGATAGATCCATATGTTCAAACAGGACTCCTCATACTGGTTTTTGTGGCGTTCCCGCCCTTGCAGTACTTTCGAATTGTTAATTGTTTTTATATTTTTATCACCTCCTTTCTAATTTTCATCAATGGTTATATTGGTGGGTAGAAGCAGAACATGGTTCTCAATACGAGGATGTGGATCGTGCGGTGGGCGTCTGGAGGCGTTCCTCCCTCATTACTTGATACGCTGAGGAAGAGGATGAGAAAGTTCTGCAGTATGATTCCCACAAAGAACATCGCCGCCCGGCGACAAATTCACAAGAATCCCCGTATTTTGGGGATGCTTTTTCCTGTGCTCCTTCAACTTTTCCCGAACCCTTTTCCAGAATTGGAGCACTTGAAACCTTGAAATTTTAGGAAAATACAGGAAAAAACTAAATTTGTTAGGCCAATAAAGGAAAAAAGATTTCGAATCTATCGCCCCGGGTTGCTGCACCTGAGCACCCGCTCTAGGATGTAGAATTCTCCCTCAAGAGTTATCAGTCTCCTAGGGTTGCAGTTATACTTCACAAGCTTACCCACAAATAGGACACGTATCAAAACACGTCCTACATTCAACAACTTGTCGTTCTTATAAATCAACAAACACCTATTAGGGGGAACCCGTCTTAGGTATGTAGTTTTCCTGGTTATTGTTTGTTTATGCGGGGGTTGGGGGGTTAATATAGCCCCAGAAGATTCTCGGAGGACTGGCGGGCTTCGGGGCCTCTGCTTTATAGAGGGGAATCACCTTCTCCATGGCGGTTCTCTTTCTCCGGAAGTGGCGGGT
>JAHAWU010000043.1 GCA_018383815.1 Candidatus Jordarchaeia archaeon
GTTCTTCGTTCATTTTTTTTCACTCATTAGTTACTTGTAGCGAAGGACTACTCCAATCTTTCGGTTCAAACCTGCACTAAAAACTTTTTACGCCCACAAAATCAATGAAAAACTGCAATTTGTGAAGTGAAACCTTTTTCCTAACCGGGCCTCTTACCTTAAAAATGTCCTTTTTTCTTTGTTTTTCTGGAGTGATTATGTGTTAGTAAACGTTTTTGAAAAGTTTTGAATTCTCATTTGGTTACTCAGATGTGAATGTAATTTTATTTGTTTCAACAAATAGATTTTCCAAACCTTTTCTATACGAATTTTTATATACTACATTAAACAAGATTTTAGATTAAACTGTTTTATTGTTAAAGCTAGAGAGGTGTCTTTAATAAATGGCTAAAAAAGGCAGTAATCCTGCTTCTTCTGGTGATGCTAGTCGTCCTAGGAGGATTGTTTTCACGAGAGACGCTACGGGTTTGGTTCGAGAGGTTAGCATTAAGGACGCTTTCATGATCGTTTTCTCTCTTGTTATCGGTGGTGGCATTTTGTTCCTTTCAGTTCAGGCTCTGCAGCCCGGCTATTTTCCAGGAGCCAACCTGTCTATATCTTATCTTATTGGGTTGATTTTTGTGCTTCCCCTTTACATGGTTTACGCAATTTTTTCCAGAGCTATGCCTCGTAGTGGTGGCGACTATATTTTTGTCAGTAGGATTCTAGGTCCAGGTTTGGGTTTTGTCGCATCTTGGGGTGTTTGGATTAGCACTCTCCTCACGATGGGTATATTGTCCTATCAGGCCATCTCCTTCATTAGCTACTTTGTTATGCAGTTCGGCCTTTACACTTGGAATCCAAGTCTACTAGGCTGGTCAATATGGTTAACAGACCCCATCTGGGGTGTGATTTTCGGCATAACTTTGGTTCTAATCTTCGGTGGATTCTTAATCATCAGCCTTAAAGCTTCCCTGTGGCTCATTCGTGTTCTTTTCATTATTCCCCTAATAGGTCTACTGGCAATAGTTTGGGTTCTTTCAACCCACTCTCCCCTTGATATGGTGTGGGCTTGGAATAACATCTTCGGATGGGGCGCAACAATGGACCTTCTTCCAGGAGCCTTTGGAGACCTATTTCGCGTAGCATTTGCGTTTCCTGTCCAGTATTACTGGTTGTCCTACTATTTCAACTCTTTGAACGGTACCACGGGCGCTACTTTGTCAGCCGTAGTTATAGCTATGTTTGCTTTAGGTGGTGGTTATAGCCTAAGCCTCATTGGTGGGGAGGTTAGAGATACAAGAAGAACATTCTACTTGGCTATGGTGGTAAGCATCATACTCATCGCTTTTCTGTATGTGGCGCTGCTTTATCCTCTTCAGAGTAACTGGGGAGAATTTATCAAACTCTACGACTTCCTCACCTACACTAAGGATCCCCTTTTTGGTATGCTGTGGTGGTCCTTACCCCAGTTTAGTGGTGAACTTTCTTGGCTTAGTGGTTGGGGTAGTATGCTCTCCAAGGACACTCTGCAATACTGGATACTGTATGGAGGTTGGCTCTACGCGGGAAAAATTCCCACTCCCCTCCCTGCAAGCATACCATTGTTTGCTGCTCCACTTGCTGGCTTAAACTGGCTGGGATTATTCATAATTGGTGCTGGTGCTCTTTGGCTAATTAATTCCATTACGCCCATGTTGTTTACCAGCTCTAGATATATTTTTGCATGGAGTTTCGATAGAATAATGCCCACGAAAATTAGTACACTGAGTGAGAGAACAACCACCCCCATATACGCCATTGGAGTATCTATGCTGGTGGCTATTATTGGAATAGTTCTGAGTTCTATAAGCACCGTTCAGGCAGCGATTAACGCAGTTTTTCTAGGAATCCTATCTATAGTTTTAACAGTTGTTGCAGGAATCCTTTTCAACAGAAGGAGGAAAGACCTAGCGGAACGAACGTACAACCCCAAAATCAGAGGAGTCCCCGTAATAACGATATGCGGCGTAATCTCAGTCTTCTTTGCGGTGCCCTTAATACTAGGAGCACTCGTAACCTTCAACACAGGCTCCATTCTCGTCATAGTGATAGTGTACCTTATTGGGGCAATAATTTATCTCTACATGCGTAGGCGAAACAGAAAAGCAGGAATAGACCTATCAGAAATATTTAGAAATATCCCTCCAGACTAAAATCATCAAGTAATAAACTTAAGAAGAAAAACTTCTTCACCCCTTTTTTCATTTTTTCTGAACAAAGTTCAAAGACGAATACTTCCGATCCCGATAACTGTTTCTTACACAACAGTAGTGCTCCCCACTCATAAGAACTACAACTCTCTTCTAAACACTTGTAGGCAACGAATAAAAACGCTTAAACTCCAACTCTATGGCACCCAGAACATCCAAGATAATTATATGATTAATTTGAAATTTTGGAATTTTAAAACTCGATTTTTATAACAGAATTATTTAAAAAGTGGAGAGAGCATTGATTAAATCGAGATTCTATTTCCTCAGATTTCAAGGGTCAAACCCACTTTTCATTTCAGAAATTTACCTATAACTTTTAGTATTATTTATTCCGAAGGGTGAATAGAACATTGCCTGTTAACCACCAAGTAGTTTATGAGTTGCTTGAAGAAACTGTGGGGCCAGACTATGTTTCCGATGATCCAGCTGTTCTAGAGGCGTATTCCAGAACGGGTTGGGTTTTGGGTCGAAAGCTGAAGAGAAGGCCCGGTTTTGTGGTCTTGCCTAGTTCTGTACAGGAAGTTCAAGCCATTGTGAAAATAGCAAATAAATATAAGGTTCCCTTTATTCCTGTTGGAAGCTTCCTGCACTGGAGTTGCCAAGCCACATATCCCGAAACAATAATTCTGGATTTTAAAAGAATGGATAAAATATTAAAAATTGATGAAAAAAACAAGTATGCAGTGATAGAGCCCTATGTAACCTATACTCAGCTTCAAGCCGAAGCCATGAAGAGGGGACTCTGGCTTCCAGTTCCTTCCAGTGGCGGAAACACTTCGGTGCTTGCCAACCACCTTTTCTGTGGCTCGCACTTCGCTATGCATAGAATTCCCTATTATGCCCGCGCAGTACTCGGTGTAGAGTGGGTTTTACCTTCTGGAGAAATCCTAAAGCTGGGTTCGGCTGGTTATGGCAATGATTATTTCTGGGGTGAAGGTCCGGGTCCCGATTTGAGGGGACTTATGAGGGGCTACGTGGGTGCGCTTGGGGGTCTGGGAGTGGTTACAAAGATGGCTGTTAGACTGTATCCGTGGACTGGTCCAGACGCCTTCCATTGTAGGGGAGTGTTTCCTGAGAAGGTGGTTGAATTTCCGAAAGATTTAGCAAAGCTTTACCTAGCCATATTTCCCAGCACTGAGAATGCTGTCAATGCCTTATACGATATTTGTAGGGCTGAAATTGGTATGTCACTACACCTCCTGAGCACCACAATGGCCATGGCTCCCATGGCGAAAAGTAGAGAGGAGTTCCTAAGTCTCCTTGAAGCATTTAAGGATATAAAGGAGTTCATACTGTTCATGAGCTTCAAAACTTCTCCCAGAGTAATGGAGTACGACAGGAAGGTCATACAAAAAATTGTTGAGGAAAATAAGGGATACCTTATACCAGACGAGATGGTTGAATCGCTTCAGGAAGGAATCCCCGAGACAATAAGGAGTGCTGTTTCAATGCGCATACTCAACCCCATGGGAGGGTATGATGTTTTTAGATCTTGGGCGGAGTCTCTAGATAAACTCTTGGATCAGCTTAAACAGGCTAAAGCTTTTCTAGAGGAAAAGTATCGCGACTTCATTCACTTCTACTATATGATTCCCTTGGAGCTTGGACACTATGGCCACATTGAACTCAGCATACTTTACGACCCCCTAACCCAGCTGGATGAGGCAATGGAGTGTCAGAACATCGGCATAAGGCAGGACGCAGAGCAGAAAATGTATGTCACAGGCTCCGCGGGGCCAGCTCACGATATTCTGGGGCCCTCTTACGGTAACTATCAATTACTGTTAAGAAAAATTAAGAAGAAACTCGACCCCAACAATGTCTCCAACCCCCCGTATCCCATAGACGTCACAAAAATCTGAAGGGTGAAATCATGTCCAAATCGGTAAAGGAACTGGAACAAATTCTAGGCAAGGAGCATATCATAAAGACCCCCAGCGTATTAAATTCTTACTCGGCGGATAAAAGTTGTTTAGACCCAAGGAATGCGCCCCTCTGCATCTGTAAACTGAGGACTGTGGAGGAGGTTCAAAAAACTGTAGAGTTCTGCAATAAACACAAAATTCCTCTAATACCCAGTAGTTCTGGAGCGCACTTTTATGGAAGAACTATCCCCGTAGATGGGGGAATCATAATTGACCTGAGTGAAATGAACCGCATAGTTAAATTCGACGAAAGGAACAAAAACGCCACCATAGAGGCGGGGGTTACCTTTTCCCAGTTCGAAGCCCTAAAAGAAAAGGGGTTGCTTCCACTATTCCCGCTTTGTGCTCCCGAGAGGAAGTCTGTGTTGACCAGTTATCTTGAGAGAGAGCCTTTACTTGTTCCGAAACTTGAGTATTACGAGCCCATACTAACTATGGAAGTGGTTTTACCTACAGGGGAAATTCTCCGAACTGGCTCTGCGGCCATTAAGCCTAGCAAGTTTGCCGAGTATGTGGTGCCCTTTGGACCTGGACTGAACTGGAACCAAATTTTTCAGGGTGCACAGGGAACGTTGGGAATAGTCACCAGCGCCACCGTAAAAATAGAGCATCTTCCTAAACTTGATAAACTATATTTCCTTTCCTCAAACAGTCTAGAGGACCTTATAGACCCTCTATACGAAGTTCAGAGGTATCTGCTGGGTTACGAGTGCTTAGTGCTAAACGATTTAGATTTGGCAACGATTCTTGCCGCCAGGAAATCGGAAATAGAAGTTTTGAGGCGTAAACTGGCTCGTTGGACTCTGATTGTCTGCCTCTCGGGGGGAGTGAAACTTCCAGAGGAGAAATTAAAGCAGGAAGAAGAAGATTTCCTAGAACTATTAAGGGGATTCAGAGTTGAGCCTTCAACCAAACTTGTGGGTTTAGAAGAAAAGGTTTTATTAATGCTCCGCCAATCCTATAAGGGGGAGTACTGGAAGCAAATGTGGAAGGGTGATTTCCAAGACATATTTTTCGTCACCACACTCGATAGAACTCCACACCACTTTGATGTTGTGGAGAAAATCTCTTCAGACCTTGGTTACCCTATGGGCGAGATGGGCTGCTATATTCAACCATTAGTGAGGGGTGGAGCTTGCCATATGGAATTTACGCTCTTCTACGATTCCAACAATGACAGAGAGTTAAAGAAGACTAAGAAGGCTTATGAGAAACTCGTAGAATGCCTGTTTGATGATGGAGCCTTTTTCTCCCGACCCTACGGCTCATTCCTATCAAAAATGACTTACCAGAGAAACTTGGTTTATGCCCAAATTTTAAAGGGGATTAAGGAGGTTTTCGACCCCAACAATATTATGAATCCCGGTAGACTCTGCTTTTAGGAAGGGAGTGTTATGCCTCTTGAAGAATGTGAACCAATTCTTGAACTCTGTTTCAGATGCTCAAGATGCAAATGGGTGTGCGACTGGGACGTTAAAAACGCTGAGTTCAGCTACATTTGTCCCAGCCTCAAGAAGTTTCTTTTCGACGCCTATTCTGCACAGGGCCGCATGGACATCGCCCGAGCTCTCCTAAGAGGAGAGTTAGATTATAGTAATAAACTCTTAGAGATAATATATGCCTGCACCCTCTGCGGAGGCTGTGAAGTAACCTGCAGGCGTAACCAAGCAAAAATGGAGCCTCTAAAAGTTCTACACGAATTGAGGTTCAAGTGTGTAAGCGATGGTAAAGGTCCTTTGGAACAGCATAAAAAATTCGCTGAAAACGTAGAAAGGTACCATAACCCTTACGGCGAGCCACACGAAGCTAGATTCAAATGGTTACCCCAAGAAGCCAAAGAAGTGGAGGGATCAGAAATGGGCTTATTCATCGGTTGCACCATTCCCTACAGGTTGCCTAACGTTGCCAATGCCACAGTAAACATACTAAAGAAGCTCAACATAAAATTCAAAGTATTAGGAGACGAGGAATACTGCTGTGGAGGAGTACTATACAGGGTGGGTCTGGCTTCCCAGGCTCGGGAGCTTATGGAACACAATTTGAAAAAGATAGAAGAGTCCGGGTTAAAGAAACTACTTTTTGTCTGTCCCGGTTGCTATGAGACCTTCAAGTCAATTTACCCCAAACTTGGAGGAAAACTAAATTTTGAGGTTCAACACATGGTGGAGTTTCTATCCTCGCTCTCGGAAAACAAAAGAATAAAGTTTAAGGAATTAAGTGAAATAGTCACCTATCATGATCCCTGCCACCTGGGAAGGCTTGCAGGCATTTACGATCAGCCCAGAAAAATACTAAACGCCATACCGAGACTTAAACTGGTGGAAATGGACAGAAAAATGGACAATTCGTGGTGCTGTGGAGCTGGAGCGGGCGTCAAAGCAGCATTTAACGACTTCGCCCTATGGTCCGCTAAAGAACGATTGGAAGAAGCGAAAACCACGGGCTCCAAACTGCTTTTAACAGCCTGTCCCTTCTGCGAATTGAACTTCAAGGACTCTTCAGAGCATGGTAAAAACTATCCCGAGATTAAAGACATCGTCGAGCTCGTAGACGACTTAATGACAACCTGAGGGAACTGCGATTTACAGCGGGTTCCGGCATTTGTTCCTCGTTAGTGAAGCTTAGGATAATTTAAGAATTTCTGGTCTTTTTTAGCTTCTTTTCAGGGTGTGAAACTTTAGGCGAAAAATTGGATACTGGATTTAACACAAAAAATTCTCTGGAACAAGCGCACATTACACAGTATTTACACTTGTTGGGGCGCATTGCAAGCTGAGTTCTAATACTAAAATTTAATAATTGTAGGATTCCCTGTTTTTTCAGGATTTGTTTAAAAAAAATATAAAAGATAATTTTACTAAGGTTTAGGTGAGGCTTGCTGCTTGACTGAGGAAGAACATGTAAGTTACGGGGTTTATTCCCCGCTTATTTTGAGTCTGCTCCTATTTGGGATTATTCTATGTTTCATCTTTTATCTCATTGTTAATGATTTAGTTGTTAGATATGTTTTCACGGTAATTGTAATTGCTTTGGCAATCATTATTGGGTTACTATTCTATGAGAGCACTACTCCTCTTAGAGTTAAGAAAAGTACTTTGCTTGTGGAGTTTGCTCAGCCTAGGGAAAATTCTTTAATGTTGGATGTGGGTACGGGTAGAGGATTGGTGGCAATATCTCTTGCAAAGGCCTGCAAGAAATGCAAGGTAATAGGAGTAGACACCTGGTCTCCACTCAGTCTCTCAGGTGTCAGCGGAAACACCATGGAACACGCGCAGGAAAACGCCAAAATAGAAGGCGTAGCCCACAAAGTCAAATTCCAGCAAGCAGACGCACGAAGGCTTCCCTTTGACGACAATACCTTCGACCTAGTCGCCTGCCACGAGGTACTTGACACTCTGGTAATTGGGAGGGACGAAGCACTGGCAGAAATATACAGAGTCACAAAAAAGGGAGGAAAGTTCGTTTTTTCCACTGCACTTCCAAAATATGTTCTGGTTAAAAAATTGTCCAAATTAGGCTTCAAAAGATTCCAATCCATGAGACTGGGCATAAATGAAGGAGGCACCACCTATGTCCTATGCCGAAAATAAAACACCTTTTCCCAACGAAAACCATTTCCCTAAATACCATTAATTTTTCACAAATTCTAACTAGAAAACCTAACAATGCATACCTAGATAGAAATGTTCATTACCTTCCATTTATAAAAACTTACTCATAATAACGACATCTCGAAGTGAGTTTAATGGGAAAAACCTGCGGCGAATGTTTCTATCATCGAAATGTGAGGCCGGATAGAGTAAACATTTCACGAGATTACGTGTATTGTGAGTACCACGGAGATAACAAGCAGAGAAGCGGGACATGCAGCTACTGGAGACCTGGTTAATGATAACTAACGCTCCAGCTCTTACTGTACTAACAGGCAGCCTTTCACTAATTCTAAAAGTCAAACTGGTGCATAAAGTAACCAATCTAATCCTCACTTTTCTATTTTTTTGGAAAAGGCTAATTCCCCAAAAAAGGTCTTCCCAAAGAGTTTGAGCATGTTTCAATGAAAAAAGGTTCTCCAACTTTCAGGTTCTCAGATTTTTGAAGGAAAAATCGGGGAAATATATTTTAGGAGTGTCTCTCACCGGCGGCGAAATTTAGAATTTAATGCTGTTCACATTTGCATGTTCCAATTGATTAAGCCTATAAATATTTATATTTTTTTATCTTTTAATCTTAATATTTTAAGATTTTCCGCTGTTTCTCCTTCCTTCTTACGTTTTTCTGGAACCATTGGCAAAACAAGTCCACTTCAGTTGTGGGGCGTGTCAAATTTCTGGAGAATCGTGGGTAATAAGAAAGGTTTCAAAAATGAAGACTTCTGGCCTTAGGCATAAGAAACAGCTGGAGAAAAGAGACTAGGGGTCCAAAATATAAATAATTGATAATCCTATAAGGCACGTAAGAATTCCTATGAAAACATTTATGTAACTTGTGAGACTTGCTCATAATGGTTTATAAGAAAAGTGAAAGATTTTTATGTATTTTGAATCACTTATCATCATTAACCGTCCCAATAAGGATTATGGTATATAATGGTTTGGTGGTATTTTTAATGGTTGAAACCGATATGTATGAGAAGCTGAGAAAAATTATGAATGCGGGCACAGCCATTAAACTTCCAAAGCACAAAGCAGTGGGTGAGATGCTCAGGGCTATTTTTAGTGAAGATGAAGTTAAACTACTTACTGTTTTCGAGAAATCCCAGCAACCTTTAAGCTCCGAAAAAATAGCACAACTATCGGGGGTCCCAGAAGAAGAAGTGAAAAAAATTTTTGACGACATGGCTTATAAGGGCAAAGTGATTAAGGCAGGCAACTTTTATGTCGTGATGCCCTTTGTTCCCGGACTTTTTGAGGTATATTTCACCCATAACCGGGACGACCCCGAAAGAATGAGGAAGGCCGCAAAAGCTTACCGCGAATTATTCTACGCCGGGCACCCCTTCGAGCTAAGCGCAGGCGGCTACACCCTGTACCGCGTCATTCCCTCCGTGGAGCCCACCGAAAAAGTAATAGAAATAAACAAGTCGATAGGGGTTCAGCACCAAGTCTTGCCCTACGAAGTTTTAAGGGAATACCTATCAAAAGCTAACCTGTTCGCAGTGGTTCCCTGCAGTTGCAGAAACGCGGCTAAACTAGCAGGAGAACCCTGTAAACGCACCGATGAAAACTTCTGTGTAACCACAGATTTTCTGGCAAAAAGCGTTTTAGACCAGGGAGTGGGACGCCAAGTCACCCTTGATGAACTGATAGAAATCATGAAGAAAGCTGAAAAAGCGGGACTGGTACACGAAACCATAAATATTCAAGACACTTCAGTGTTCATCTGCAACTGCTGTCCCTGTTGCTGCGGTTTTCTAAAATCCGTGAAAGAATTCCAAAACTACAACGCAATAACAAAGTCTAATTTTGCTCCACGGTGGAATGGTGACTTGTGTCAAAGGTGCGAAAAATGTATGGAAATATGTCCCATGGGGGCAATATTTCACCATTGGCCTCACTCAGAAGACGAGTCTGACGACATTATGGTGATAAGGGAAGATCTTTGCATAGGTTGTGGCGTCTGCGCCTCTAACTGTCCGAATGAGGCTATCACTCTTGAGAAAGTTAGAAATGTTGTGCCAGTTAAAAGCCAAGCCGAGATGGAAGAAAAGTTTAGAGTGGCGAGAGCTCACTAGTTCTCACCTTTTTTGGTTGGGTGGCTTTTTTGGATGGTTTTTGGTCTTTTTTGAATCTTGTTGTGTGCTGTTGTATAGGCCTTTTTATATAGTTGGAGAATAAATGTTTTTAATAATATTCTTGTGAAAGGACAAACTTTTTAAGTGGTTAAATACTTTTTTTAATAGAATATCTTATTGAGGTTGTAGATATTCGAATGTTAGGTTTAGTAGATCGACAATACCGTTTAAAAATTGCACTGTACATGTGCAAAAAAAAGGTAAAAGACCCTAACTCTTCCTCTGGCAGTAATGCAGCCGGGAAAGAGAACCAATTCAGGGTAAATATCCTTTAAACGTATTTTGAATGGTACGTTGAACACTACTTTTAACAAGCTTTTATTAGGTCAAGTGAGGGTGAGATTAATGAAAAAGTTAGTTTCCGAAACTTCACTGGAACCCTGCGCGTCCCAAAACATTGACAAATCTGGAGAGGTATCTACCTCCCATTGCTCTACAGCAAATAGTAATAGTGGTGTTCGCGGTTTGACTGAAGAAGTTTTGGCGGAGGAGGAACTTACACTCTATAACTTGCCCAAGTACTATGATATCGCCTTCTCGCGTGATGTTTCAGGGGAAATAAACTTTTACATCAGCTGCTTCAAAAAGTACTGTAATTTTGAAGTGAAAAGAATTTTAGAACCCGCATGCGGAAGCGGAGTATTCCTATTAACCTTCCCAAAATATGGCTACTATATTACGGGTTATGATCTCAGTCCCAAAATGGTTGAGTATGCCAACGAGAAAATAGAGGAAGCAGGTTTATCCCACAGGGCGAAGGCAGTAGTAGGCGATATGGTAACAATGAAATTCAATGAAAAGTTCGACGCGGCAATAATTGCCATCAACAGTCTGGGATACCTGAACACTCATCAGGAAATAGTAAGCCATTTCAAAGCTATTTCTGAATCCCTCGTTAAGGGTGGACTCTACATTGTGGAAATCTCATGCGCCTGCCAGAACTTAGAAGGGGAGAGAAAACTGGACGAAACCTGGTTTGCGGAGATGAATGGAATCAAAATAGAAGCCACGTGGAATCCCTACCACTACGACACAAAAAATAAATTGCGATACGTCAAGTTCAGGATGAGAGGCCAAGATAACGGTAGAACATTTGAATTCGAAGAGGAACATAAACTTAGACTTTGGTACTACGAGGATTTCAAAAGATTAGCCCAAGAGGGCGGCTTCAAAATAGCTGCAATTTATAACCAGGAGTATCAGCCAATTCCTATTGACAGCCATATTACAGGCGAACTGGGCGCTCTCTACTACATCCTAGTAAACAAGGGCAACACCCAATAATCAAGAGTCGGTGTCCAACCACACTCATAAAAGAAGCTGGAAAAGCCGCTTGATCGCCCCAACAAGGATTAGCTGAGAATAAGTCCAGCCTACTTAGCAAGAAAAAGTAGTCCTAATTCAGCTAGTTACCAGTCGGCTATATCCGTTTTAACTTCAACAATTGACGAATACATTCTACTTTTTGAGGAAAATTAATTTGTTTTGGGAGCTTGTACTCAAGTTTTCAAAATTTTTTCAAGGCCCTGCTTCAAACTCACCTGTTCTTGGTGCGTTTTGCCTCCTAGAAGTTTAGCTAAAGCATGTTCGAGTTCGTCTGGTTCCCATCTTCCATCCTTTTCTATAGCGGATTCAATTTCCCAAGTTTTGTACAGGTCGATTTTTCCGCCGATGATTCTGAACACTTTTCCAGTTATGTGTCTCCCCTTATCGCTTGCCAAAAAGGCAACAAGAGGTGATGCATTGCTGGGGTCCAAGGGGTCAAAGTTGGGTTTCGCTGGAATTAGTTTCATAACTTCTGCTACCGGTGGGCTGGAGAGTGCAAGTTCCGTCCTTGCCAGTGGACTTATGCAGTTACAGTTTACGTTGTACTTCTTCATTTCTCTGGCAACCACTATGGTCATGGTGGCTATTCCCGATTTAGCAGAAGCATAGTTAGATTGACCTACGTTTCCCTGCATTCCCGCCTCCGAAGTGGTGTTAACTATAGAACCGCCTCTCTGATCGCCCTTCTTGAAACGTTCTCGCCAATATGCACAGGCGTGTCTGGTGCAGTTGAAGGTTCCTTTGAGGTGTACGTTTATTACCTCATCAAATTCTTTTTCGGTCATATTAAATATCATTTTATCTCTAAGAATTCCCGCATTGTTAACCAGAATATCTAATCCTCCAAATGTCTCAATGGCCTGTTCAATTATTCTTCGAGTTCCATTAAAACTTGACACATCCTCATAATTGCTCTGAGCCTCTCCTCCCTTTGAAACAATTTCCTTGACTACTTTGTCTGCAAGATGCTCACCCTCTACCTCTTTGACGTCATTTACAATAACCTTTGCACCCTGCTCGGCAAAGTAAAGAGCGTGGGCTCTTCCCAGTCCTCTACCAGCGCCAGTTATTATGGCGATTTTATTTTCCAAAAGTTTCATTACTTTCCCTCTAATCCAAGTATTTTTTTACTTTTTGCTTAAAGCTAGTATCCTAATTCTGCTCTTAGTTGGTTTTTGACTGGTTCCCCCCTGTATAATCTCCAAACATTTTCTAGGGCGAATCTTAAGCATCGCTCTCTACTCTCCTTTGTCCATCCTCCCATGTGCGGTGTTAGAACTACATTGTCCAGTTTGAAAAGGGGGTTTTCAGGACCGGGAATGTAATCGTAGAATACGTCGAGTCCCGCTCCGGCTATTCTACCATTTTTCAGGGCTTCAACGAGAGCCTTCTCGTCCACAGCCTTGCCTCGGGAGACATTGATTAGGTAGGCGGTTTTTTTCATCAATTGAATTTCTCTTTCCCCAATCATTTCTTTGGTCTCCTCAGTCAAAGGTACACAGAGTACAACAAAATCAGAATTCTTCAAGACATAGTCTAGACTGTCTAAACCTCCCAGAAAATCCAGTCCCAATTCCTTTTCCTCCCTCTCGAGGGATTGGGGGTGTTTCTTTATGGCGAGTATTCTCATTCCGAAGGCTTTGGCTCTTTTAGCTAGTTCCACTCCTATTTTGCCCAATCCGATGATTCCCAGTGTTTTATTCATGAGTTCGTATCCCTCGTATTTATCTTCCCACTTTTTCCATTTGCCTTGGAGCAACCTGTTGATTTCTTGAGGTAGTCTTCGAATCAGTGCTAACATGAGTAGAATGGCGTGTTCTGCCGTGGCTGAGGCGTTGCAACCCGAGGCGGTAGCGGCTATTATTCCTTTTTTGGATGCGGCTACAAAATCTATGCTGTCTCCACCCGCAGCCGCAGTCTGGATAAGTTTGAGCCTTTTTGACTTTTCAATAATCTTTGCTGGAGCCCAGTGGGAAAGCAGCACGTCCGCATCCTCTATTTCTTTAAGTATTTCCTCCTCGGTATCTGGAAAAACTAGTTCCGTGTCTGGTGGCAGATTCTTCTTAACATATTCTTCTATATCTCCACCAAAATATTTCCACAAACAAACAACCTTCATTCAACGCCGCCTCTTGTAGCTGAATTGTTTCTTAAAATATCCGGAGTTATTAAAAATTTTCCGAGGTTAATGTGTTTAATAGTTGAATAGGTGTTTGTTGTATGGTATTATGCTTGCCTGTTTCTCCACGATTGGTGTGGGTGTACCAAGGAGGTTCTCAGCAGTGTTTGAGATGATTATTTCCAAAGTATTTTCTCCCTTCTGTACCAGTTCCGTTATATCTAGTCTGTAAGGCGCCCAAAGCCTGGTGCCGGCTACTTTCCCGTTTACTTTGATTTCGATGGCGTTTTTGAAGCCGGTGCAATCCAAAATTAGTTTCTTGTCCAGGTATTCTTCTCCAAGGTTAAATTTTTGTCTCAGTGTGATTTCTCCAATGTAGTGGGGGAATCCTCTATCCGGTTCACCCTTTTCCAGGTCTTTGAATTTTGGTTCCTCAATTTTTTTCTCTTTAATAGCAAATTTTCCCACGAGTACTACTGGCTCTATTCCGTGGGTGCTGGGAACCTTATCCTTAAAGTTTGGGTATCTGGTTCTAATAGTGATCTGGTTTCCTCCCTTTTTCAAGTAATTCTTAATATCTAGGGCGCGGTTGCTTCGATCCCACAGGAAAAACTTTTGGGGGGCTTCTTCAACTTTTGTCTTGTTGACATAAATTTCCAATGGTTGTCCTAGGTCTTCGTACACTAAAAGAATTTGTTCTGGAATATGTTTCGCCTCAAACTCGGCGGTTATTTCATACTCTTCTCCAAGGGGTACGGGTTGAGGAGCAATCTCGATTCCTGCCTCCTTCAATTTTGAGTCCAAAATGTCTAGGATTTCATAGAAGCCGTACTCCTTCATATCGATGCCCAGGCTCTGGCACACTGAGGGGATTTCAGCAAAGAGTTCATCAATGGGTCTGTATCTGGAAACGTTTAACTGTTTGGATTCCTTCTCCTTTTTATCCTTGGACTCTGAAGATTTTCCCACTTCTGTTCTCCAAGGCTCCAAAACGTAATAGTTGATGGGAATTTCCACGCTCCACTTGGAAATGGTTACTGGCTCCATAATCTTTTGCGGTTCAGCAGTAAGCTTTCTTCCCTCAAAAACTATTTTGGGTTCAGATGTTCTGGAGTGTCCCGTAATTCTTTGGGCGGTTTCATAAATTCCAGTAATGTTAACATTGGAGGATGTCACGTGTTTCTGTTCTTTCCCCTTTTTCACAACAAAGTATACGCCTTCGTAGGCTTCAAACACGTATGGAATTATGGTTTTTCCCTCTTCCCTCCTATAAGTGTACACCGGTGTTATTTCTCCATTTTCGGGGTTCCACTTCTCAAGCCTTCCCACAGCGTTTAGTATGATTTCCCCCTCAATAGTTTTATCTGACAAGTTGGCAACAAAGTAGAACTCATCAGTTTTTATTCTTCTATGCAAATATATTAGGTTTCGCCCCTCAGGAGAATTAATCTTTAAATCGCTATCCAGTAGACCATCCAATGTTTCCTGGAGAATTTTTTCTAAATCCTCCCTCTTTACCTCCTCAGGTAGCGGTATGAAAATTGCTTGTCCTCCCTTGTCATTCTTATTGCTGCTTTTCTTTTTCTGATAAGCGGTCTCTGAAAAAATGCTCCTAATGTGAGAATCAATGATGGAGTCGTTTTGCCTTTCATCAGAGTTGGTGGGAAGAAATCCCAAGCTAATCACGATTCCCCCACTCTCAAAGAATTCCTTTACCAGTTTAACAAACCAAGTAGGCATGGTTGTCATTGGAGGAAGTATGAGGATCCGAAATTTTTCATCTGCAATCTTCAAGCAATTCCCCTCTAGACTTACTAAGTTCTCGAGCACCTCGTCCTCAAAGAGAATATCGTAGTCTCTCTGGATTCTCAAGAGAGCGTTGCTAATCATTCCAAAAAATTTTACTACCTTTTCAAAAACCTCGCTTTTCCCCCTAAGAGTGTACTCCGCCCACAAAGTCCTAAGAGGATAAAGCAGCAATATGTCAGCAACATGTGTACCTGAACTATTTATGTGACATAGTCTTGAGATGTAATCCGCAAACGCCACATAGTATTTCCACCAAGGTTGCTGGACAAAGTGTGAGGGTGGAAAATCCCTTTTACGCAGTCCTTTAAGTGAGAGGTGCGCCGCGTGAGTATTCATAAAATTAATACCAGTAGCCTGCAGATAATTCACCAAGTTTTTAAGCGACATTAGGGTGGTGTTCCAGCCGCTCCCCCCACCATATTCGCATAGAACAAATTTTTTGCCCTTGGCGTGAGCAATGCTGCTGGCAGTCTTGGGAGCCAAATCTGGAGCCCCCACTAGAGGAATTTCATCATAACCAGTTTTAACCCCCAGCCAATCTATTCCCGGCATATCCATTTCTTTAAGGGCTGAGTAAACGTTACCGTGATAGCAGGGAACGGTTTCCAAGGATTCCTCCATGAATAGGTGTCCCGTGAAAATCAGGTTGTTCTCCCTGCACCATCTTCCAATTTGGCTATAAAAAGCCTCAGAGAAGAGCTCAGACACCACAGAGAAGTAGTCGCAACGTGTCTTAACATATGTTCCCACATTAAAGGCCAGTTCGTGCATTTTTTGCTCCAAATCATAATCCTTCCTCTTCTTAAACTCCTCCAAGAAATTCCTTGTCCAAGGCAACCCCCTATAATTCGCCGGCTCATCAGTGAATATGCCAGGTATTATACCGCCAAAATCCCTCCGGAATAATTTTTTGTACTCCTCGTGGGTGTGGTCAATAAAAAATTTTACAGCTTCCTTGCTTAAAAGGTCAAGGTAGCCCTTCTCATTCCCCGCCCAGGGAGCACAGGTGGTGCAAAAAAACGTGTCACTGTTGGTTTTCTCAGTAAACACTACTACGTTCCAATCACCATACTCGGGCTGGAACTCTAAGACGGAATCCGAAATCTTGTCCTTAAGATAAAGAACCTTGGTTCCCGAATCATTTACTGCAATGGCGTTCACAACTTTGCCTTCTACAAGCATCCTGATGAGCTTTCCCCTCTCAAATCTATCCCTTTTATAATCCAGATAAACCTGGTTGTATTCTGGGTGTTCGCGTAAAAGTTTTCCACCCAGGACCCCGCTGGGCCAATTGTACTCATCATAGAGCCAAGCTTTAAGCCCGTACTTTCTGCAGGCTTCTACACAGTAAACAATTTTTTCCCAAAAATTGGGAGTTAAATATTCAACCTCCATTCCGGTTCTGGGATGCATGAAAACTCCGGAGTTATGTTTGTCACTTAATTCTTGGATAAACCAGTCTATCTCTTCCTCTGGAAGATCATTGTTTAAAAACCAGAATGGGGCTGGACCAAAGTCCTTGAGGGGCTTCTGAAAATTTTCCTCCAGAGATTTACCGTTCTCCATTGCAATCTCCCTTTTAAATTAAGGTTTTAACCGACCCTAATAAATATTTACTGAAGACCTATTTCAAATCTGCATCCCTATACTTTTTAGGAATTAATCAATTTTTAACTCTTTTTCGAAAATAAAGTAAAAATTTTGACTATTATTCAAAAATCTTCTATTTTCAATCCTTTTTCCCATAGATTCCCAAATAAAGTGTGGAAAAGTCAAAAATAATTTTAACCATCACAAAATACCGTGCTAGGACAAGGACGAAGATATAGAAATACTCTTAAAAGGAAATGAGATGAAAAGTTTGAGTTATATTTTGCTGCACACCGAAACTTACCAAATTTAATGCAATTGCCTCACAGATGAGAAAAAATATACTAAAAGTTTTAGATGTGCTAAAAAATGAATTAGGTAAACCAACATACGCTGAAAGCGTTCTAGATAAAGTATGAAAAAGTTTTTCATGGTTAAAAGGATGGAGCACCTATGGATAAAGTAGTGTTTTGGGAAAAGAAGGATGGAATCGCGACCATAACTCTAAATAGACCAGAATCCTTGAACGCCATAAATAGGGATCTGGCAGACCTCTTTTACGACACTCTAATTGAAATCGATAATGATTGGGATGTACGCGTAGTCATCCTTAGAGGGGCTGGTAGAGCCTTCTGCGCCGGAGCAGATGTAAAACAGTTTTCAAAGAGTTTGGATTTCGGCCCCCAAGCAGTTTACGACACTATACATAAGGTTCAACAAATTAATTTCCTACTGAAAACTTTGAGGCCCCCAGTAATAGCCGCAATACACAAGTACGCGCTGGGAGGCGGATACGAGTTTGCTGCTTCCTGCGACTTCCGATTCTGCACCGAAGATACAATTATGGGCCCCATAGAAATTGATGTGGGTCTACTCCCAGTTGCTTCTGGCATGACTTTTATGCCCCGAATATTGGGGCCGCAAATAGCGAAGAAGACAATTCTGCTCGGTGAGAGATTCGACGCAAAATATGCTAAAGAAATAGGATTTGTTCTAGACGTAGTCCCAAAAGATAAACTCATGGACGTAGTTATGGACTTTGCCAAGAAACTGGCTAGCAAGAATCCTTTTCTGCTATATTTGGGCAAAATGACCATTAACAGGGCGTTGGCCTCAAATGTTTCATCAAATCTGAAAGTCGAACAGGAAATAATCAAAATGTTCTCAGAATTAAGCATCACAAAGGAAAAAGTTGAGCAAATGATACAAAGAACCAGAAAAGAAATGTGAACCACAACCCCCATACTCCCTGAGTAAAGCTAAAGACCCCAAGGAAAATCCATGTGAACCCCGTTCTGACCCAGCGTTAACCTTGCGTAACCTTGGGTCTTCCTCCCTCATTTCATGGGGAGGCGTTCGCCCCAGGAACGGATGAAGCAGGCACATCTCTCTGTGTATTGTTGTATTTGAGGAGAAGGTTTCTCACGGCGATTATGTCCCGGTCCTCCTCCATTCCACACTTTGGGCACCTCACCAACCTATACCCTCTCAGGCTTCTTCTTTAGCTCAAACCCCGCATTCTGGGCATAGGGACAAGGGGGTGCCTCGGGCGTCAACGTACACCACGGTTAACGTATTTCAGCCTCGTCAATTCACCCGTGGTGTAGAGCTTCTCCATGGCCAAGTGTATAAGCTTCGAAAATTAATAAACTTTAAATAGAAGCAGTTTTTACCCCCACCATGAGTAAAATCAAAAATATGGGCTCTTCCTCTCTTCTGAAAAAGGGAGGAGTGCCCCCTCCAAATTCCTACTGGCGAGTGCAACACACATACACTACGAAATAAAAATTGTGAAAAAGGAAATGTTGCAAAAGCTCATTTTAGGAGTAGGAATTGTTCCAGCGGTCCCTAAAGAAAAGTTCACCCAGCTTTTTTCTTGACGTTGGGCTCGGTGTCTGTTTCGGGTAGCCGATTCCCAGCATGGCCACTACTGTTACCTCTTGGGGTATTTCCAGTGTTTTTTTAATTTCCTCCTCGTTGAAGGCACCTATCCAACATGTTCCAAGCCCCAGAGACTGAGCTGCGAGAACCATGTGTTCCACAGCTATTCCCGTGTCCACAGGATACCATTTGGGGTCAAGTTTGGGGTCTGCAGTGGCCACTATTACTACCCCGGCTTTGCTGAGGAATTTCATTGATGCCTTGGCAATCTTCAGAATTTTATCTCTATCCCAAACAACCACAAACCTGCAAGGTTGCCTATTTCCCGCCGAGGGGGCGAGTCTCCCCGCCTCAATTATTGAGCGTATAGTCTCTTCGCTGGGAACCTTTCCCGTATATTCCCTTATACTTCTTCTCTCTTCGATGGCTTTCAGCACATCCATAAAACCCACCGCAATCGAGTTTCTATCAATATTCATTATTCAATTTAATAAACCTTCTTCAATGAGTTTACCTTCCGTGTAATAAGCTCTAAGGGAGGTCTTTGTTGTTAAATTTTCAGGAGCGTGTACCAAGACTCTTATCATTTCTTTAAGCATGTGAAGTGGCATGGATTTTCAGGCATCTTCTCGACCATTTCTACTTCTACGGGTAATTTGAGCGCTTTGTAGAGCGTGCTGAGTGCTGAGAGGCAAGCGTGTCTGCAGGGCAATTCTTCTGCCGTTTTCTGATCTAGGCTCTGTTTAAGTAGCTCGTATCCGGGGCATTTTGGTAGTGCGAAATCTATTGTTTGGGTGTTGTTTCCGTAGACGTAGAATTTGGCTGTGGGTCTGGTTCCCATAATCATTATTTCCAAATAGCGCTGAGGGATGTGGGGGAATATGTGTCCTGTTTTTTGCGCCACCTGTTTTAGTATTTCTCCCTGACGATCCAGGTATTTGTCTCCCAGTTCTATGGCTCTCTTCATTGCTCTCTCTCCATATTCTCCGAAAAACTGTTCTCCCCGCTTTAACGGATCTCCTCCGCTCTCCCTTATTTTTGAGGCAAATTCCCTAATGGTTTTTTCTAGGGAGAACTCTTCGCCCAATGCTTTCAACACCTCATCTGCAATGTAGTAATCGTAACTCATTTTGTTTCCACCTCGCTCTCCAAAATTTTAATTGCCTTGCCGGGGCAGATGTCAACACACTTCATGCAGCCAATGCAGAGGGGTTCAAGGTCTGGGATGATTTCCCACTCCTTGCTTGGTTCAAACATTTTAACCTCTTTGGGATACATGGCGAAAACAGTTGCGGGGCAAATATTCAAGCACTTAGCGCACTTCATAGCTCCCACACACTTACTCATATCAACAGAGACCTTCAAATTTGAGCCTCCTTTACCAATTGTTTCTTAGAGCGGGAAATTTCGCCCTTTCCTCTAGGTGTATCGCACCATTCTTGCAAGCTGTGACGCAGAGTCCACAGCCGAAGCAGTTATACATGTTAATATAGGGCCTTTCCTCTGAAACCTCCCAGTTTATGGCTCGAAACTGGCAACGCGATAAGCAAGTCTTACAGCCCTTACACTTCTCCGGGTCAAAAACTGCAACGTACTCGCTCTTGAACAAGAATTTCAAATCGAAGTCTAGAGTGTTACGAATGCCCAAGCAAACTGGGTACTCACAGTTGCACACCCCACCAATGTAGGGGGTTCCAAAAACCCATATAGTGTGTACCAATCCCTTTTTGTCTAGTTCTTCAAGCCACTTCTTGGCATCCTTTTGGTCCACGAATTCTACGCCGCCAAAATAGGTGTCTGGGAACTTCTCCCAGCGGTACATTCCTACACCCAACCCCATGCAGAGATAGTTTTTCTCGTTCTCCAAGCCTCTAACTGATCTTCTACAGGCGCAGGTCATAATGGCCAGGGGCCAAGCAATATCCATAATTAGCTTCATATCCTCAAGTGGGACAACCTGGCCGAAGTGAACAGAGTGTGACAATTTTTCAATTTGAGACTTGTATTGAGCCCACTCTGGACTGCCTCTCTTCATAATTGCATTCCTCACAGTCTCTGCCATCAATCTGGCAAGGTCTGCCTCCGCTTCAGGAGTGGTAGGCCTCGGCTTATACATTTTCCGAGCATAATTCTTAATATTAAGGTACCATTTTTTACCTTCGCCATGCTGGATACACCATTGACACATACCGGCGTTCCTCCCATTTTTGAAAAGAACATAAAAGAGTCACTGAAATAAATCTTACGCCACCAAACCAGAATCAGGGTTCAAAACTCGGAAAAACAAGTTTCAGCCACTAATTTTGCCTGGAAGGTCTAGAAACTGCTTTGATTCGAAGTCGGCTTCGGCTCATCCCCTATCCAGAGTGTGGGATAGAATTCGGAAGAAGGGGGCCTTTATGGGGCGAGTTTCCATTTAAAGGCGAAAAAGCAGCTAAAATATTTACTTCTTTACTTGCTTTTAATGTTATTTTTCTTGAAATATTTTTTGCTAGTTAACCTTAAGAGGGTTTAGCTTAATGTGTTATTTGAATTAACTTGTACGGGTTTTGATTTATGAGGAATAGGGTTTTGGTTTGGGAGTTATTGGGAATCGTATTTATTTCCCTTTTAGGGTCTTTGCTACATTTTGTGTTTGATTGGTCTGGCGGGTTTTTGCCCGTAGCCATAGTTGCTGCGGTTAATGAGAGCGTGTGGGAACATCTAAAATTGGGTGTTTGGCCCGCCTTGTTCTATTCGCTTATCGAGTACCGCCACTTAAAACAGTCCACTAATAATTTCATTGTGGCAAAAGCCATCTGCATCTATTTAATACCTGTTTCCATTGTGGTTCTGTTTTATTCATATACCTTTATCCTGGGGTATGGAAACCTAATTATGGATATTGCGATTTTCTATGTCGCCATAATAATCGGACAACTGGCAAGCTACAAATTCTTAAATAAACCTCCGCTCTCCCCCATATTTTCCAAGATGGCACTTGCCGCAATTATCGTACTATTTGCGGTTTTTGTGGCCTTTACTTTTTATCCACCACATATTGAACTCTTTAGGGATCCCATTACCGGAACTTACGGTGTATGGGGGTTCCTATAGACTAAATTTTTATAAGATTGGGCTATATATATAAATGATAGGCAGTGTTTTTGGAGGAGAAACTGTGGATAAAGACTGCAAAGTCTGCGCCCCAAAGATTGGAAAAAAAGGAGAAATTGAAAACTATAACCTAGATGAACTAAAAAAATTAGCGCAAGTGGAACCTGAGCTTGACTCGGAAGAACTGGAAAACTTGGCCAAAAAAGAAAAAGTTAAATGGAAAAAATAGGCATACCTTCTCTTTTATATGAACCTTGTGCGCCTAAAAATTTTCGATTCAAATCTCGGCGACTTGCCTTACCAAAAAATGGATAATAATCATTCGCGCAGTTTTTTAAACCCCTTTGGACTATAACCTGCCAAAAACCTTGTTTACAAAACATTTAATATTTAATAGGTGTTTAAATATTTAGGGTAAAATCACCATGTGAAGGGAACAAAAACAGAATGAATGGCGTGAAAGTTTAATGTTCCTATTAGGGTGAAAAATTTGCCTAGAAAAGACAATAAGGATTTTAGTCCCATAGAAAAGAAGAGGAGAGAAAGATTCAGAGCCAGAATAATTTCTGAAGGGTATGTTGACTATAGAGAGGATCAAGACTTTTTCAGGGAAGAGGGCGAAAAAGAGAAGAATAACTAAAATCACTTTCCAAAAATAGAACCTTTTCCCTCCCTTAAAAACTTCTCTACCCTGCCTTCTGACTGTAACCAAAATAGTGCATAGAAGGTGAGACTATCTTCCAGATATTTTCTACTGGCGCAAAAATTTAATAGTTCCATAGTGTTATTCATAGAGAAGCTTACTTGTTGGTTTGGAGGTTGGGTTGGCTTTGAAGGTTGTTTACCACGAAATGTACAAAATTGTTTACGCTTCTGATCCCGCAGCTAAGGCGGGGCGGATTGAGAGTATTTATGACGCCCTTTATAATCATTTTGAGTTTGTGAAGCCTAAACCAGCTACTGAGGAGGATATAAGGAGGGCTCATACACAGAGGCACATTGATTCCATTAAAAGTGACAGGAGGCTTTATGAGGTGGCAGCTCTTTCAGCTGGTGGCGCTATTATGGCTGCCGAAATTGCTTATGGTGGGGAGCCTGCTTTTGGTTTGATTCGTCCTCCCGGCCACCATGCCTCAAGCGACTCCTGTTGGGGGTTCTGCTTCTTTAACAATATGGCTATTGCCATTTTGAAGCTGAGAAGTGAAGGCAAAGCTGAGAAAGTGTTCATTCTGGACTTTGATTTACACTTTGGGGATGGAACAGTGAACATTCTGGGCGGTTTACCTGGAATCTCCATCCTTAACCCGAATCACGGCGGTAGAAAGGAGTACTTGGAGGAAATTTCGGAGCAATTGAAGGTTGAAGCTGCCCGAGGATGCGATATTGTTGCGTGTTCCGCTGGCTTTGATGAATATGAGTTAGACTGGGGAGGCCGATTAAAAACCGAGGATTACAAAACCATTGGCGCCATGGTGAAGGAGTTTTCAGAAAAAACTTGTTCGGGGAGACGCTTCGCAATCTTGGAAGGCGGATACTATCACCGAGATTTGGGCAAAAATGTGAAGGCATTCCTAGACGGTTTCGGCTAGTAGGTTGAGAACTTCTGAGGCTGAGGGTTTTGCTTTTTTGGGTATGTGTTTCTGAATTGTGCGCTCCAAAAAGATTTAATATGTTAAATATTTTTAATATATACTAAAGCATAAATTTGGATAGGCAGTAACCATGGAGAAGAGATTTAAGGAAATCGCCGATAATATTGCAAGATTTATGCCTAAGAAATGTTACTTGGCGTTTCTAGATGATAGTGGCAATGTGCTCTACTCTTCACTTATGGCAGAATCTGAGGCTGCTGTCAAACAGCTAAGTAGAGTTTTCCCAATTTGGAGTCCAGGGGATTACCAGCTTAAAAAGTTGCCAAAAAGTAATCTACTGATTTATAAGGCTTCTCCCCGTATAATTCTTGCCATAGAGAGCTATGAAAAAGAAGGGGTTTTAATTGTTGCCGGTAAACGCATAGAAGAGAATTACATGGACTTGTTCAGAGAGCTGGAAAAAGAGCTCCCCGCCCCTCAGGTTAAGGCAATATCTGAAACAGTCTCTGAGGTACCCATTAAGGTTGCACAAGGAGTTTCCGCGACAGAAGAACTCGAAATAGCTAAATCAATTCCGGAGGAGGCTTATGCTGAAGAAATAGAGGGAGAAAAACCCCGTGAGCCAGTTTTAGCTCCCCCCTCCAAAGAAGGAGAAGCCGAAGTAACCGTAACTGTGAGTTTTCCTGTACTTGTCGACAAAAATATTTTGAAAAAGGTGAAGGAACCAATGGCCATAGCCATTCTCCAGCTTTGCGACGGCGATCATACTGTTGATGATATTGCAGAGGAACTCGGCATATCTAAAGCGCGAGTAATGATAACAACCGGCGATTTTGGAGCGAAAGGAGCACTAAAATATGTTTCGGGATTTAGGAAAATAAAGAGGTGAAAAATATGGGTGTAAAAGGAGTACTGGCTTGGAGAATCAAAGCTGAGAAAATTAACATACTAGTTTACAGATCTTTGGTACAAGCTTTAATTAGTTATTTAACGAAAATTCATGGGGATATGGCAACAGTTGATCGGGAGTTAAAAAAAATTGGGAGAGATATGGGCGAATTCATCTATACCCGATATCTAGCTGCTACTCGGAGACCTGCAAAAAGTCTAGAAGAATTAGCTGATCCCAAATCCGCTTATAATCTTGGATTCAAATTCTTCACAGGAACAACTTTTGATAAAACCGAATTTAAGAGAGAAGGAAGCGACGTATACATAACTTACTCCATAGCGGATTGCCCACTCTGTAAAGATCTGGTTTCCCCATCGCCCCAATTGTTTATGTGTAACACATTGTCCGGAATCTTAGAATGGATTGAAGAGCAGAGATTGGCAGATTGGGGTGCAGATTCAGTTACTTGTGAAGAGGTGCTCTGCCGAACCCGTGGAGACCCAGTATGCCAGTTCGTTTACCATTTCCATCTGAAGAAACCCGAATTATTCTAA
>JAHAWU010000183.1 GCA_018383815.1 Candidatus Jordarchaeia archaeon
CAACCCTTCTAATCTCAGCATCCAACAAAAACAATGGTACTTCACGCAACACGAGACCCTTTCTTCCCATAATCATTACCACAGAAGAATGATTCAAAAACTTTTCGAATTACTATACCAAGTACGAAAAAAACATACACATTACATTGTGCCCAAAACTGCACTAAAAACTTTTTACGCCCAAATTTAGAATAAATGGTAGAAGGAGATTGCTGATTCACTAATATTTGGATTCATGATTATATGAATGTGCGGTCATTAGCCCCCGTGACCTAGGGTTGAGAAGCTTATCTCGCCAATGATTCCCTTAATCCGTCATCCTTAAAAGCAAATAATAACTTGAATAATATCTCACCCAAAAACAAAAATAAAGGAGTTCTAACCGAAGAACCGTTTTTCACATTATTAGTTGGGAAAAGCTTATATGTGGAAGTGATCTCTACGTGCGACAAATCTGAACTCTTCAAGTATATTGAAGAAAGAAAAGTGCTGGTTTCAAAAATTGAAAATAGTGCTCAGTGCGAGATGGACAGTTTACTGCATGATATAGAGCGCTTCCATAGTCTAAGCAATATGATAAACAGCTACAGTAGGGACTGCCTCAACTCCAGACTCATAACAAGGAAGGATTACTACAGGATCCGCAATGAAACAAACGAAATGTACACCCTGATGAAAAGGATAGTAAATAAAAACTTGGAAAAATGTAAAATCGACGGGTACATAATATGAATAAGACTGAAAAGGGGAAGCTTTTACACCCCTAACAATTTATGAACAGTAATCTAGTACTTCCAACTGTTGGGTTGTGGTTTTCCGGAACTAAATTTTTGGTTTCCTCTTCTCAGTAGAGGAAATTTATGTAGTAGCATATGATGAATGTTCCAATTCCAATGGCGGCGGTGCGGATTCCCCTTAAAATCATATTAGTTTTAGAGATTTTGCCAAAGTACATTCCCATGCCGAAGAGTATAGCGATTGCCACTGCTATGGTAGTGTAAATTGCTGTTGTGGATTGCTGAACCAGTATTATGGGTAGGGTGAGGGCTAAGGCTACCAAGATTGGGACTGAGAAGTTTGTGATTCCCACAATGAATTGGCCGGTTCTTGAGGCTTTGTAATGAATGGTTTCATCAAGATCGCGAAGCATAGATTTTTCCAGCTCCTTCAGCCGTTTCAAGCTTTCAAACCTTTCCGCTTCAAATGTGCTGACGCCGCTAGAAATCCCAAGGGCCAAGGCCCCAGTTAATGTGGTTCCAAAGATTAGGAGGGGACTAATACCGCTTGCAGTTGCAGCGCCTATAATAATTCCCATACATGTGAGCACCGAGTCAAAAACGGTGTTCATAAGGAAACGTCTCAGGATTGGCCAAACATTAGCCACTTTTAATTGGTATCTAATTCTATTTAGAAAAGAAGACATGAATCAATCATCTCCTGTTCAATATTTCATAAATTTTACACCATATATAATTTTTGAGACTCAACTAAATGCTGGAGTGGGTTCAACCAATTTTAAGTTAGGACTCCCTAATTCTTCTTTTCCTGTTTGTCAAGGTGTTTTTTATGGTTGGTGATTTTTCATTTTCACGTAGGAAACGGTTTTATTCGCTTAGAATTAGTTCTCCTCCGTATTCTCCCATCTCTGGGTACCATTTGGTGGTGAAGCCCAGTCTTTTTCCTATCCTTATTATTTTTCTGTTTTCGGGGGAGACATAAGCGAATATTTTTTTGACACCCATTTCCTTCGCAACCTTAATGGTGTGCAAGAGCAAATTTGTGCCTATACCCTTGTGTTGCCAATCGTTGTGAACTACAATAGCGATTTCGGCGGCTCCCGTTTCCCTGTCCAAAAAGTATCTGGAATCAGCAATAATCTTTGTTGATTCCCCATTTTTCACCAATGCCACCAGTGCCATACTCTCAATATAATTTATTTTTGTCCACTCTTCCACAATCCATCGAGTAACCTTGCGGTAACTCAGAAATCTAAAATAGTTTTTCTCCTTGGAGAGGGAGCTATAAAACTGGTAGAGCATTTCCACATCTTCCTCAGGCTTCAAGGGGCGAAAAACCACCACCCCGCCATCATCCAAGACGTAGGTTGTTTCAAAACGCTTAACAATATCCTTCTCCAAACTCAACAAACCCACTTCCCAAAGTAGACAATCAACTAAATAAAATTGTGAAACACCACTTAAAAATTTAGAACCAAACTTAAATGTTTTTTCTAAAAAATAAACGAATATTTAAGTAGTGAGGTAATTCTAAGGAGCTACTACGATATATTGCGTTGAATATATTCAATTAATACTCAAACTTATTTTAGAATTCTCCCAATAATAATCTAAAAATGGAGCTAGTTTGTACCCCAAAAAATAAGCCTTTCATTCTCACCCCCCAATAACTCTGCGTAGTAGGCGAATTTTGGGTCAAACTAGCATTCCCTACTGACATGTTTTAATAGGGGAGGCTTATCTATGAAATTATGGGGTTCTTGAGAAGTTTTATAAGGTTGTTACTGGAATTGAATATTTATGAGCTTAGAGGAGTATAAGAAGAAGAGGGATTTTAGCAAAACCAAGGAACCAGTGGGAGAAGTGAAGAAGGGTAATGGTAAGATTTACGTTGTTCAGAAGCACTATGCAAGCCACATTCATTGGGATATGAGACTTGAAAGGGAGGGAGTTCTTAAGAGTTGGGCGGTTCCCAAAGAGCCTCCCACGAAAAAGGGAACCAAAAGACTGGTGATAACCACAGAGGATCACCCCATTGAATATGCCAGTTTTGAGGGGGAGATTCCTGAGGGAGAGTATGGGGCGGGAAAAGTGGAGATATGGGATAGCGGAGTATATGAGGAGGAGAAGTGGAGCGATAAGGAAATAATCGTTAACATAAAGGGTAAACGTCTGAATGGACGTTACTGCCTTGTACGCTTCCCCAAGGTTGAAAACGGATGGCTCTTCTTTAGGTGTGATAAAAATGGATAAGGAGAGAGCACAAAAAATATTCAACCTACTAAAACAGAATTATGGAGACGTGGGCGGCACCATCCTAAAATATAGTACCCCCTTAGACCTACTAGTAGCCACCATACTCGCAGCCCAGTGCACAGATAAATTGGTGAACAAGGTGACTGAGAAACTATTCAAAAAGTACAAGACAGCAGAGGATTATGCCAACGCAGACCTTGAAGAGTTAGACCAAGACATTAAATCCATTCTATTCCATCGAAAAAAGGCGGAAGCCATAAAGAATGCTGCCAAAATGCTTGTGGAAAAATATAACTCTCAAGTTCCAAAAACCATGGAAGAAATGGTTAAACTTCCGGGAGTTGCAAGAAAAACTGCAAATATAGTCCTCTCAAACGCTTATGGAGTTAACGAGGGGATCGCCGTGGATACGCATGTTCTTAGGCTATCCCAAAGAATGGGACTCACCCAACAGAAGGATAGAGATAAAATCGAGTTGGATTTAATGAACCTATTCTCCAAGAACCAATGGTTCGAGTTGACCAACCTATTAATTACCCACGGGAGAAAAGTGTGCACTGCCAAAAAGGCGAAGTGTGGAGAATGCGTAGTGAACAAACTCTGCCCCTCCGCCTTTAAAGTTTAGCACCCTTAACTTCAGTACATGATAAAAATATGATTCTACAGCTTTTTACGTGATGATTGTAGATTTAAAAAAGGTTTCTAAACTTGTTTAGTAATGTAAGCTTTGAAAAAAGGATTTATACTAAAATACTGTCATAAGTCGGTCTCTTACTCCGCACTCGTGGACCACGTCATAGATTTACTGATAAACCGGGACAAATCCCCTGAGGAAGTGGTGGATGAGTTAAGAAAGCTGTTCAAGGCTGGGCGAGCGCCTATCCGCCCGGGAAGAAAGTTTGAGAGTAAGAATCTAACACCAACCCGGAAACTGAGATACCACAAGTACAAGAAAAGAATTTGGGCTTAACTTAATGACATTGGGCTATAAGTCGGGAGCTTCCTCGCCAACGATTTACATTTACCATGAAAAACTTTTCATATTTCTGTCTAAAACGCTCTAGCGTATCAACGTTGGCTATGAAAAATATCTTTCATTCTTTATCTGAAACGCTAAGCGTATGACTGTTTGTAAAAGAAGTAGTTATCGTATCCAGAATAATCTTCTTGATGCCGGTCTAAAAGAAAGGGTAGAGAGCATGGGGTTTTCTTCGTGGAGAGGGAAGGCATTAGTGGAGATGTTTCCCGAGAGGTTCTTGATGCTAAGATGCCGCTTACAGAGAAAAGCGTGGTGTTTTGTTTGCCCCCTGCACCGGTAGATTCGCTGAGGGGGCAGATTTCCCGAGAAAAAGAACTGGAAGGAGTGTTCTTGGTAGGCATAACTTTTGATAGGATGAGCATCAAAACCAAACCTTATCTCAAATACTATGATAGTCTATACGGAAAAAATAAGGGCACCTATTATGCCTATAGTGTCACGGCTCTCAGAGCCTCTCAGTCACTGGGCAGAGCCTTAAGATCAAAGGAGAATCGTGAAATATTCATTCTTGGTGATGAACGCTATTCTGAAAACCGGTTTATACAATTACTTCCAGATTATGCCCGAGAAAATCTACAAGTCATTGAGACAGAAAATCTTGGAAATAATTTGAAAAAGAATTGGAAGATTATTTGAAAAAATTGATGAGGTATTAGTACGAAGACTATTTTCAACCGGTGAAGAGCTTGAGACCGAAAGCACTGAGAGGATTGAAGTGCCCTACATTGAACGTGAACAATGTTGCTCTCCTGTTTAGGGCTATTGCAGCTATCATAGTGTCAGTTCTGCTTACGGGAGTTCCCATCCTCTCCGCTTTCAGCTCTAGTTCAGCAGATAACTCTGCATCCCGTTTTGTATAATCAATCACACGAAGCAGTAAAATATCCTTTACTGGTTTTGCATACTTTTGAAGACCATACAATATCTCATGGAGATTTATCGAGGTTGTCGCTATGTCTTCATTACATTCAATAATTTTACTTAGAGCCTCATCTCCCTTAGCAGATTCTTTGTCAAAAATTTCTATTAAAACATCAGTATCTAACACTATCATAACCTACGCTCAGCCCTCCGTGCATAAATTTCAGAAAGCATCTTTTCCTTTTCATCGAATTTAACGCATCCCCTAAGCTTCTTCAAAGTTTCAGTGGGGTTTGCGTCCTCAACAAGTCGCTCAAACAGCTCACTAAAACTCTCATCCTCACGCTTAATACTCAATAATTTCTTATAAACATCATCCCGAATCGTAATGGTCTTAGTCAACAATTTACACCCGAAATAACTATATTTAAACATATATTTAAACATTATTAATTAAAAAAGTTGAATGCCCTTAAATAAGATTTTTGTGGCTGACCTTTTTCGGCGTTTGTTCTAAGTCCTTTGAAGCATCCCAATATACCGCAAGCAGAACAAAAAAATAACCATCGCCAGAACATCCTTCAGAGCCTCCACAGGATCCCTCCGCCTCGAGTTCCTACAACACCCTAAAGGCTACCAAGTAGAACCTCAAATTGTCCTTGCACACGCCCCTTGTGGCACGCAAACCACACCCTTGACCAGGGAGCCTCTGTTCCCAACACCCATTCACGTGAGCCTCACCCTCAAGCATACTCGCCTGCTTGGGTGGTTAACCTCCATATGCCTGTAGCCCTTTTAAAAAAGGGGAGAAGCTGGAGAAGAGGCAATAATGTTCGGAAGATTTTTTGGGTAAGTTTTTTGTCTCTTATAAGCGCTTATTATAAGATATGGAAACAGATACTCTGTGT
>JAHAWU010000001.1 GCA_018383815.1 Candidatus Jordarchaeia archaeon
TTCTGTTTCCTCAAGGGGAAGACGTTAACTTTCCTCAAGTCGAGGATGGAAATCCTCCACGCACAAGACATACCATTCCCATAAACAAAAAACACATACATATTACATTGCGCCTTCTATGACTTCGATAAAGGTTATATAATAGTTGTAACTATAAAGATAGATTAACTCATCATTAACTTTTAAAATAAACTTCAATAAACCTATATTGTCTATTGGTACTTTGTGGGTTTGATTCTTTTGATTTTCAGTTGAGAATTATCTCCCCTTAAAGGAGGAATGGTTGAAGAATATGTTCGGCCTAGAAACCTTGGAGGCTTCCCTTATTCCAGAGTGGGCTGAATGGTTAATACAGCCGCCCGTCTCGGCTCAAGTAGTCTTCACCACTATACTTATGGTAACTTTTGCTTTGATCGCAACTGAACGCCTCCACAAAACTGTAGCAGCCTTGGGCGGAGCTGTGGCTACGCTTATTGCAGGCGGTGTTTTCTCAGCGCTCTATTCCTGGGTTCCCTGCTTCACATACTATGTTTCGGGGGGGCTAGTAAGCCATGAACTGCTATTTTCCTATGATGATGTGTATAAGGAGTTTGTGAATTGGTCTACTCTGCTCATTATTATTTCCATAGTTGTTATTACTACGGTTGCCAGTCGCTCGGGACTCTTTGAGTACATTATAATTAAGGTGGTGAAGTTTAGCGGGGGAGATATAAGGAAACTCTTCATTTACATCTGGGCATTAACATTTGTCCTAACCATGCTTTTAAACTGTGACCCATGCTTCATCATAGTAAGTGTTCTTGTTTTTCAGATAGTTAGGGTGCTGGATCTAAATCCGGTTCCCTACATACTTGGCACGGTTTTTGTGGTCAACGCGGCTAGTGCCTCCACGATTATAGGTAGCTTCGTTAACATTCTAGTGTCTGGTCACTATAATTTGGATCCCACTCGTTTCCTCTCTTACCCCACTTTTCTGGTGCTGGGCTTACCCTTCGCAGCCATTTGCACAGTTGTAGCCATATTTTTCATTTTTCGCCACTTTAAGGAAGCATTCCAAATTCCCAAAGATAAAGAAGGATACCTAGAAACAAGGGAGGAACTCCTATCCTTAGATGAAAGAATGCTAATGAGAAACCCAAAAATTTTCCGCCGTTTAGCTATCCTGCTTGTAGTAACCGTGGCGGGATTCGTTGTAGCAGGTTTGCTAACTATACCCTTCTACGTGGTATCCCTCATATTTGCTTTTGCCTTCTTATTTGTGAGCGGCGAGGATCCAGAGAAAACCCTGAAGGAAGTGGACTGGAGCCTCATATTCTTCTTCATAGGAATATTCATCATTGTGGGCGGTGTGGATAGAACAAAAGTTCTAGAACTTATGGGGAACAGTCTCGGTGGCCTCATCTTCTCCAATGTTCCCGGCACCGCAAGCCTAGTCAGTGTATTCTGCGCCACACTGTCGGGAATTCTAGATAACATTTCTGTAACCACCGCGCTACTATATGTGACACCCAGCCTTTCCGCATCCTCTCTAATAAGTGAAAACCTCGTAATATGGTCACTGGTATATGGAGCAAACATTGGAGCCAGCCTAACCCCCATAGGGGGCCTGCCAAACCTCATTGGAATAACGGCCCTAGAAAAGGAAGGCTACCACGTCTCTTGGGGTGAATTCATGAAACTTGGAGTACCCATTACATTTGTGAGCCTCCTCATTGGAATACCCCTCTTACTGGGATTCGCCCACGTGCTAGGCTGGGGAGTGGACATCACACATATAATCTCATTAATTCTCGCCGTAGGATAACGCCCGCGGGGATCGCACATTCTTACTTGTCTTGAGGGGTTGTGAAATGAAAACAGAGTGCAATATTGAAGAGAATCTGAAAAATTGTAAATGCACTTATACTTCTTGTAGTAAGAGGGGTAAGTGCTGCGAATGTTTACGCAGTCACTGGAGAAGAGGCGAGCTCCCTGGCTGTTTGTTTCCACCCGAGTTAGAAAGGACATATGATCGGTCATTAAAAACATTTATTGAGTACTATAAAGCTCGAGTTTAATTACTGAGATGTATGCTGTTGCGAAACTTTTCCATATTCTTTTTGTGTCGAAGGAATAATGAGAAGACCCTCCAACCATAAGTATCCAGCCCCATCACTTTTAACAGGAGGTAACAGTTTTGCCCTTTCTATTTTTGGGGCTTCAAGGAAAGGTGTTCCAGAAAACATTTCTCCACATTTCTCTGCTCCTCTCTGTTAATGGCATCCGAATAGAATCCACCGGTCGTACTGCCAAATTCGTTTTTGAATATAGATTTTAATTACGTAGATTTCTCCATGCTTTAAGGAGTGCCCATAAAAACAAATAAGTCGAGTTCTTCAGTGTGTAAAAGTAGCAGAGTAAAGAGCCTCAGCAAATTCTCTGGGAAGACCCACTCTTTCTATTTCCCGAGCGGTTGCATCTATATCGTATGGGACTCTTTTGAAATGGACATTAAGGCCGTCCTCTATCTCCAACAACGTGTAGCATGCCCGGGGGTCACCGTCCTTAGGTTTTCCCACGCTGCCTGTGTTCACAATGTGAATTTTCCCAACTATCCTGTGATAGGGTATATGAGTGTGCCCGCATATTAAAAGATCAATTTTTAAAGGCTCAAGCATTCGGAGCAGGTTTTTCTCAGGTCTATCTTCATACAGGTACTCATTTATTCTTCGGGGGCTTCCATGAACATGGAGAACCCTCATACAGTTCCAATTGTAGTATGTGTTTCCCAATAGGCTTCTGAGAAAGGATTTGTTTTCATCAGTAACTCTAGCCCTTGTCCATTTTAGTGAAATTTTCCCCAATTCAACTTCTCTTTGAGTGCGATAGGCGCAGCCGCAATCATCTCTATCGAACCCTACCCCATCATCATAATTACCCATAAGCGTGGGTATTTTTTGGTCTCTCAAAATATGAATTACCTCGTTGGGAAACGGGCCATAACCCACCAGATCTCCACCACATAACTTCAAGTCTACACTCTCACTTTCAATATCTTTTAGGACTTCTTCAAGTGCGTAGAGGTTAGAATGAATATCGGAGAAAATTGCTACACGCATGAAAATAATCTTCCTCCAGATGACCAATTTTAGGTGTTAATTCTGTGAGAAAAAGGATTATTTATAATTGACCACATTAATCTACCTTATAATTTTTGGTTTTTAGAGGTTGTATCGGTAGAGGACGTATGGCAATAGAGTGGTAATGTCTTCAAATTCTCCAACTATTTTTACTTCTACCATAGTGTTTTCAAAGGTTCCGTATATTCCTCCCTCCACCTCAACCACTTCTATTTCTTGTAGGGGGTCTAGCTCCGATTTTCCAAAAATTAATTCTATATTTTTCAACATCTCCACTTTTTTGGGCAAGAGGCGGGTTTCGTAGCAGATTAGTTGGGGTTTATATTTAGATTCAGGTTTAAGGGAAACTAAGCCTCTAATGATATAGGTGTGAATGGGCATTCCTCGCTCATCTTTATATGCTGCAAATAGTTGGTAAACTTGTTCGGGTTTTAGTTTCTGTCCGGTGAGGGAGGCTTATTTTTAGTATCTTCAGCCCTCTGCGGGTGACTCTACCGATAAGCCTTTCCCCCTTTTTTCTAGGGAGATTTCCGCCATCTTTTTGGGGAATCCCACCAGTTCCCTTCCTTGAACCATAGCCATATCATTGTCTACGGGCATGGTTAGGCAGTAATTCCCCGGTTTGCCTTCAAACTGAGTGTCCAGAAAGATTGCAGCCTCATGGTAAGACTGCTTGAGCGTTGTTTTGGGAAAATTGGCCACATAGACAAGTCCTAATGGTATTTCGGGTGGCTGGAGTGGTGGAGGGAGAATCTTTTTTATGAATTCTGGTTTGGTGAGAAATAGTATTATGAGCATCTCAGCTTTGTAAAACTTGACTCCACACCCTGCAGCCCTTCGAGTAGCTTCAATATATCATTTGTAGTCCTCACAAACCCCATAACCAATTTCGCTCCTGCTTCTCCCATTGGAACCAAAAAATAAGTATTAGTTGAAGTTTCTTTTATTTTTAGCTATGCTGAGAACTTCCCTAATCTCAGGAGCTACCGTTTGGAAAAAGTTGATTAAGATATTTTCGCTGGATATTAGGGAGCAGAAATTCAGTTAGTTTCTCCCCCTGAAAAATTGCTGAGAAATTTATTAGAGGCGAGTAATTGGAAAGGAAAATTTTCAACAGGCGTGCTTGTGTGGGTATGCTTAAGACTGAAGTCCATGACCATTTTTTGTTCCGTGTAAAGCTGGACGAGTTGAAGAAGCTTGCTACAAGCGCGGGTTACGAAGTGGTGGGGGAGGTGGTTCAAGCAAAAAAGCCTTCGAGCAGTACCCTCTTTGGAAGGGGGAAGGTGCAGGAAATAAAGGAGCTTATGAAATCTCAGGATATTGACAATTTTATAGTTTATAATAGGCTTTCCTCCATCCAGTTTTTGAACCTGTCTAGGGAGTTGGAAGCAAATGTTATGGACAGGTACGACTTGACACTTGAAATCTTTGAGCTTAACGCTTCAGACAGTTTATCTCTCCTACAGATTAAGCTGGCAAGAATGAGAAAGGAGATTCCCCTGCGCAAAGTGATGGTTTCCAAAAAGTACAAGGAGGAACACGCCTTTCTTATGAGTGGAGGAGAATATGCTATGCACAGCGTCCTGAAATCCTACACAAAGAGGGAAGCCGCCATTAAGAGAGAAATTGGCCGAATGCTCCGGGAGAAAAAAATGCAGGTAACAAAGAGGAAGGAGGAGGGGGCCAAAATAGTGACCATAGGAGGCTACTATAACTCGGGAAAAACCACCCTCTTCAACCGGCTAACGGGAGCCGATAAGCCGGTGAGCGGAACACCCTTCACCACACTCACCGCAAAGTATAAAAAATGGCTAGAAAATGAGAACGTCCTATTTGTTGACACCATAGGTTTCGTAATAGATTTAGACCCCCGCCTTTTGACCTCCTTCGAAATAAACCTGATTGACTTCCAGTACGCTGACCTCCTACTATTTTTAGTTCCAGCCAACGAGCTCCCCGAAATAGTGGCTCTAAAGCTAAGCGAGGGATTGAAAGTATTAGAAACAATCCCCGTTCAGAGACAGAAAACCACCATAGTACTAAACAAGATAGATGAAACAAACCCAGAAAACCTAGAACAAGTATTAGAAATCATAAGGGATATGCTGAGCTCCGAAAATGAAAACAGAATAATACCCATTTCCGCAAAAACAGGAAAAAACTTGGACGTACTCACAAAACACATCACAGAAAAATATTAAGACAAAACAATACCCAAAACAAACAATAAGAAGGAAATAATAAACCAATTACTCTTGTTTGCAATACTATTTTTAAAACCATTTAAAGGAAAATGGCGGCCTAAGCACTATTGTTCGAGATAGACTGTTTCAGTGGACAATCCGACCAGTAAAAGGGGTCTGCGGTCTTAGCTAATCTCACGTTGCTTAATCACGGTTCAGTTATTTCTCAAAAATTCTTTTTTGGCTCGGTTTTTTCTCAACTTTTTGGGTAGAGTTCATTGTTGAAGAATTTTTGAAGACCTCTGTGTGGGGTGCCCTTTTTGCAAATCATCCCAAACTTGGTCATACGGCTCTTCCAGCATCATTCCCTTAGGTCACTGGAAAATTTTGCAAGGACAATATTAAGTTTGAACATGGAGGTATAAAAATGCTTCCTCGAAAAGTTTAACATAGAAAGTTAAAATTGGCGGTAAATGGGAATAATTTTTAACAGATACATGCCTATTTCAGGGAGCCTAGCAACCTCTAAATGAAAACGTATAAAAAGGAGTAGCCTACTTGATTTGTGGAAAAAAATGTGGTCTTTGAGTGGGCTCAGATGTCCCTTATTGAGGAGTAATGAGAATGGGTGAAATGGAGCAAGTTTCCAGAAAGGAAGGCATTATAGATGTAGGAATCTCTCGTGAGAAAAGGGAAGAACTAGTTCAAAAAGCAGAGAGACATATGGGATACGACTCTATCTACGTTTGGAACGCAAACATAAACGGCTACATAATTCAGCTCAGAACCAACGAACCCCACTTGGATGATTTTTGGAGAGAAAACTGGTTCCCCGCAGCCATAGACCGCAACCTTCGTCCCCACGGGGTGATATACGCGGCCACGGGAATCTACGATGAACCTCCTGGAATATATTATCACTCTGAAACTAAAACCGGTATAATATTCAATATTGGAAACTACGAATTTGTTAGGGCATTAGCCCTGGGAATTGTGGCTGATGTCTGTGAAGAACAGGAGAGACTGAATTTTCTCAGAGGAAGCCTGGTGGACATCAATGGTGAGGGCGTAGCCATAATGGGTGAAACGGGGCGAGGGGTCAGCACAAACGCATTCCTTCTTTTAGAAATGGATAGGGCCAGAATACACTCCGACGACATAATATATGTGGAGCAGCTGGGAGGAGAAAAGGGTCGAATATCCACATCGGTCTCTGAGAGAAAATTCTTCCTAAAAAAGGATCTCATAAAAATTTACCCCCGACTCCAGGCCCTGTACGAGAAGAGTAAAAAAGAAAATAACCATTTTATGCTTGATCCTTGGTGGATAGGTGGTAACGAAAAATACGTGGACACCACTCGTATCAAGCTCGTTTTTCTACTTGTAAATTATCGTAAGGATCCAAGAATTGCCAAGCGTCTCACCCCCCAGGAAGCCATAAAAATTCTCACCCATTCCCAGCAGCCCTTCTTCAACCCCTACCTAATGATAAGGAGCAGTAAGCGGGAAAAGCTGGAAATTGAATTTTACAAAAATATTTTCAAGTTCGCAGCAGTATACTACCTGAATGTCGCCCACCCCCTTTTGGAAATGCAAAAGGAAGTAAGAAGAATAATTACCTCCAAAGAATACCTTGAACCACTAATAGAAGAAAAGGAGAGAGCGAAGGCCGAAATTGACGAAATTATCTCCCAAATAGACCTAGATGAAATAAGGCAAGCCGTGGAGAAGCTCTACAAAAGAAGCAACGTTCAACACCTATCTGAACAAAAAATCAGAGAGATGGCAGAAGCTTACGGCACAAAAACTAAGTTCAACAACTATAATTTCGTCTCCACCGTGAAAAATAGAAGCGCAGGTCTAACCATAGTTGTGGGCAGCCCAGAAGTGGTTCAGTATGAGATGAGCCCCAAACAGAAGGAACTCATGAAAAACCTGCCCAAAACAATGAGTGATGTTCTCCAATACATTAAGAGCGCACCCTTCGTATGTACTGACCGCACCATGGGTGATAATCCCTACTTCACTCCCAGATGCACCCTATATGTATCTGTACATAGGGGCGAAATGATTAGGCTGGCCCACATGGTCAACCAAACACTTTTTGAACCCAAAGAAAACTATAATGGCCCCCACCTGTACATAGTTTACATTCCAGAGTGGCAGGAAAAAGACCGGCAAATAGTAGTGTTTCCAGAAATTGGAGTAACATTTGTCTTAGGAACCGACTATTACGGAGAGGCAAAGAAGGGCTTCTTGAGAATGGCCATGTGGTTCGCCAAGCAGCAGGGAATGCTGGGACTACACGCCGGAGCCAAAATTATAAGAGCAAGAGACGCCAAAACAGGAAAAATAAAAACCTATAATACGTTAATTTTCGGACTCACCGCAACCGGTAAAACCACCCACAGTTGCCATACTCACGACCTAAACGAAGAGGATGGAGAGGGAATAGAAATAGTACAAGACGACTTCGTAGCACTGCGACCCGACGGCTCAGCCCTAGGAACCGAGAGAGGATTCTACCTAAAAACAGAAGATTTAAACCCAGAGATACAGCCCTTAATCTATAATGCGGTAACTAAGCCCAGCGCCATATTGGAAAACGTGATGGTGGACTACAAGGGAAACGTCCTATTTGAAAGCGACATACTCACAGGCAACGGGCGCGGAATAATGCAGAGAGACGACTTTGGAAAGTACAAAAGCCTCTCAGTTAACCTTCCACCCCTAAAAGACGTCGACGGACTAATAGTTCTCATGATTACCAGAAGAAACACCGTAGTGCCAATAGCATCCAAACTAACCATTGAACAAGCCGCAGCCGCATTCATGCTCGGAGAATCAATTGAAAGTTCAGGAAGCGACCCCAAAAGAGCTGGACAGTCAGTACGCGAAGTAGGAACCAACCCCTTCATAGTGGGCAGCAAAGGCCAGGAAGGAAACAGGTTCTACGAAATACTAAAAGGACTGGGAGACAAGGTACAGTGCTACCTGATAAACACGGGAGGAGTGGGAGAACTAAGAGAAGTAAATGAAGAGGGAGTAAGCATAGTCAAAAGAAAAGTGGAACGCATCCAGATAAAAGAAATGGCCTCCATAATTAGAGGCATCGCCAGAAACAACATAGAGTGGATACCTGAACCCTACTTCGGCACACTGGTACCCAAAGAAGTGGAAGGCGTAAACATGGAAAAATTCAAACCAGAAAGATGGTACAGCATCGAGCAAATCGAAGAAATGGTTCAACAACTCAAAAAAGAAAGAAGAGAATGGCTAAACAGCTTCCCCGAACTCTACGAAGAAATAAAAACAGCCTTCCCAACATAGAAAACCTACATAAGCTTATGCTTCTTAGACAAACCAACATACGCTAGAAGCGTTTCAGATAAAGCATGAAAAATGTTTTTCATGGGAAATAATGAAAACATGTTTTCATAGCAAAAGGGGAGAAAGGTATTTTTTGAAATGCGGATATGCGATTTTGTTAGAAGAAAACAATAAATATCGCATTATTCTCTTAATTTATTTAAAGTAATTAAAATAAAGAAAAAACCAAACCCAAAAGTTTAGGGAAAACAGAGGAAGGTGAAGCCTTCCCAAAAGGCATATTACCAGCTTTTCTCACGAGAGGAATAAGAAATGGCTAAAGCTAACAAGAAGAAATGTATTCTAAGCTTAGCGATTATCCTAGCATTACTAGTGGTAATAGCAACACCTTTCTTATCGCTAATCAATCCAGCAACATTTCCGCCTCAAACCAACATTTTTTCAAACCCACAGACGCCAAACTTGATCATCTCGAAGGAGAACCCCCAGCCAACCAGCTACTGGTGGAATCACAGCTGGAATTACCGAATAGAAGTAAACGTAACCGAACCGGGTTATGCGAACAGAATAAACGAAATAGCAAAGGTAAGCCTAAACTTCGATGATTATCACTGCGCCAACAACAGCATTCGAGTACTATACTACAACCATTCCACGGCACAATGGGTGGAAATACCCATCCAAATAGGAAATCTAACCTACTATGGGGGAAACCGTGTTAAGAGCTGCGACTTGCTTTTCCTTTGTAACGTTACAAAGAGCGGAATCTCAACATACTACATCTATTATAATGACACTTATACTGGAGCTGCACCGACATACACAACCCCCCTCAGTGTTACAATCAACCCCGGAGGCACCACCTATTTCACCTTCGATACTGGTGTAATAAGTGGCAATTATACTATTCGATACAGCCATACAGTTGTCCCAAATAATCCACCGTACATGTACGATGATGATGCATGTTTCCGTATTTTCAAGGTTAACGGAACTAATATTATCCCAACAAACGGATTACATAGTGGAATTGACCGTATTGACGCTGACGATATTCTGCGTTGGAATTCCTCCTTGGATCAGCCCCTCATTCTTAACCTTACTTGGACGGCTGAACTTCTCGAATCAGGGCCTCTGAGAGCTATTGTGAGGGTTTACAAGACAAGCTTCGACAGATTCACTCGGACTAGTAATGTGGGTGGCGGAAATTATACCGGGATGAACAAGACCTACACTTTTTATGCCTATCAAAGTTATGTGAAAATTGATATTGTTAACGCTTCGGGCAATTATAGCACTGTTCCCATATATGACTTCGCAGTTATAAATGTGACAAATCAGTGGACTCTATACATAGACACATATAATCTGGGGCCTGCTACTTCCCGTCCTTGGACTGATAAAATCTCGTCCCCGCAGCCCTTTAACCACATGTCTCTTGTGCGTAACGACGGTCTTGGATTTGCTCTCTTGGGTTCACCAATGTGGCCAGAGGACGAATTTGGAAACCGAACCAGTCTTGAGTATGGCTACGGATATATAGATGCGAAAATGCAGAGCTTCTTATTTAGAAATGATGGAAGACCGGGAGACCCATACTATGGTGAAGTTGAATACAGAATAAGAATACCATTCACCTATTACATTGCGGGAATAACTCAGGGTTTTAACCAAGTTATAGATACGTGGTATATAGCGAACAATCCGACGGAAACTAGTTGTGGTAGTGAAGAGGATAAAACTTACACACTTGTTGCCAATGTTACGGATTGGTTCTATAACCCTATTCCGGGAGCAAACGTAACCATTTATAATGAGCCCGGGCTGTCAAGTGTAAATAAGACTGGGATTACAAACTCCCAGGGGCTGTGCACTTTCCAGTTAAACCTGAATAGTACACCAAGCCAGTACTGGATACAGGCATACCAATATAATTCCTACCATAATTATACTAGCAATTCAGAGTACTGGAACCCCTTACTAAACTTTACATATCCTTACAGTACTGTGAATATTAGAATGAACATAACTACGGTATACATCGAAGTCTGGGATAGTGCCAACCATCGGCTTCAGAATGCAACGGTAACACTAAACTATACAGACCCATCATGGACAGACATTTCTCAGATTGTTGACGAGTTCTTTGCTAATTGTTCATTTTACGCTTGGTCCGACCAAAGCCTAAACATAAACATAACTGCTATCCCGGGGGCAGAATCCAGGGTATACGTTCTTTTCCCCAACGGAACTAAAGGACCAGAAGTTACTCCGCCCATAACCACGAACGAACCCAAAAGGTTCAGAGTTGAAGTACAGCAAAACATAACAGCCAGTCCAACTCAACTGTCCAGCAATGTAACTACTATTCTCAACAAGTACTGGAAGGACAACATTACCTTATATGTGTGGCTCAAAGCGGGCGACCCTCCATCAATCCCAATATATGCGGACTCAATTAACTTCACCATTTACTACTCCTCTGGAGAAATAACAGTGCCTGCTATTGGTATGAACTTGGTGGAAGAGGGTCTATACTCTTACACTTTCAATACTAGCACGGTGGGAGGCTTGGGTCTATTTGGGGGGGAAACCTACACTATCACTATTACTGCAAGAACCAATTCCTCCTATGTGAATCCTACACCTATCAATATCTTTCTGCCATTGCAAAATCTTCCCGTTGAAGTATATAGTCCTTATAGTTTGGAGAATCCCATTGTAGCAACATGGTTTGAACCTCTGCACCTCGCCATGCCCCCCATTACCGTTCGCCTGACAGACATCCACAACAACCTACGTGTAAACAATGCCGAAGTAAATTACACCATTAGCGGAACAACGCATATCAATGAGGCTATGAATTTCACTGGGGCAGGAATTTACCAAGTTAACGAAAACGTTGTGGATTCTCTAACAACTGGAAACTTTACTATAAGTATTGTGTCTTCTCTGCAGAACTACACCATACCTGCTTACTATATTAAGCTCACAATTAATTTGGCCTCCGCACGCATTCTGGCTCCATCCAAAATTCAAGGCTCCTTCAACGAGAATATTTCGGTGCAAGTAGAACTTGTGCGCGAAGACAATCTTAACCCCATCATTGGAGCCAACTTGACTTGGTATATACAGGGAACAGGCCTAACAGGAATCCTAACCGATCCTTCTAATATAGGTCAGTACTCTGGACAAATACCAAATGGAACATTAACTTCTGGATCCTACGGTTTGCTTATCCAAGCTTCAAAGGAAAACTACCTCACCCAGTATGAATACGTAACACTTGAAGTTCTGGGAGCTTCAACCACAATTGGTTCCGTAATTCTGATTCCACAGCTACTTGGAGGATCCTCTGATTATCTATTTGCGGGTTCCTTAATACAGGTTGAAAACTCGTGGACACTAGTGCCCATTGTATTCACGTACTTGGACGGTAATGGGAATCCGGTTCCTAATGCGACAATAACGGTGACTGGTGGGTTGCCAGTTTTTGACTTTGGAAGTGGTACTGTGAAGGGTGTGGGAGCATCAGAGGTTAAGGCTTTGCAGGTTGGTGCAGGTACTTACTTAGTTTTAGTTCCCATTTCAGGATTTCCACCTTCAACGTTCCAGATTAACATTGTGGCTCAAGCTATAAATTATCAAACTCAGCAGATACCAGTAGTCGTATCGATTAAAGAGAAGTCGATTCCACTAATACCAGGCTTCAGGATTCCATTATCAACATTTCTCATCACAGTAGCAGCGGTAGCCATACCCTCCGCGGCCTTTGCGGGATATTCACTGTACAAGAGAGCCAAAATACCTGCTATAATAAAGAGGATTGATGAACTAATCAGAGCCATAAGCAGGGGAGAGAAAGTAACAGTCAAACTGGTACCTAGAGAGAAGGTTATCGCAGCCATTTTGGCTGAAGAGTTAGCTATAGTGGGCGTGGAGCCCAGAGTTGAAGGCTACGTGCCAGTGGAAATCGCAGACCTAATAGTGCCACTCCTAGTGGAGTCAGGAATAAAAGAGAAGGAAGCTTACGCACTGGTTCCCGAACTGAAAACTGCAACGCCCTCAGAGAGAGAAAGGCTCCTTGAATCCGTAGGAGTACCGGGTGAACTCAGTGCAAAAATAATACAAACAATTGAGGAATTCGAAGAAAAAAGGGAACCACTACTCAAACCCAGAGGGAAAGCAGAAGAGGAACCCACAGAGAAAATTGAAGAAGGGGAAGAAGAACCAAGAGAGGAAAAGAAAGAACGAGAAGCTGAGGAAGCCAAAGAGCCAGAAGATAAAGAATCAGAAGAGCAAAAATAGGAGATATAAAAACAGCAGGTACAAGACAAAAATACTCTCCAAAAACCCCCCTTTCCTAATTTTTTTGGGTCTGCAGTAAAGTTAACTAAGGATCACTTATCGTGAACTGGTTCGTGAGAAGTGTAAAAAAGGCATTGGTTGAAGCTTCAAATTTAGTTCTCAAGATGTGTGGGGAAAATTTCTATTTTAAAGCGTAGAGTGTGAGAAAAATTTACTGAACAGCATTCGCTACAAGGGGGAGAAGCTAGGAAACTTTGCCAGGTCTATGCTGCTTGTTTTAAGTGTTCGTTTCAGGACCCCAAGATATAAACCGATTAAAGGGCAGAGCTGCTTGAAGTTTGAGGGTGCGGATATCCTTAGCGAGTGTCGAAATATTTATCTTTTGTTTTCTTCCATATTTTAGCGTATTTTGAGGTGTCGTCTTTTGAGGCGAAATTTTTTTGTAGATAGGGAGAATGAATTGGAACAATTGGAACAATTGTGGAAAAGCTCGGAGTTTTCACTTGTTTTCGTTTATGGGCGTAGAAGAATTGGTAAAACACGGTTACTCACGGAATTCTCGAGGGATAAAAACAGTATTTACCTTGTTGCAGCCCAGGTTCCCTATGAAATCTTGTGCAAGGAGTTCTCGGAAAGAATAAAGTATTCGTTTGACTTGCCTTTTTCGGGAGACATTGTGGAAGTAATTGACAGCATCACGAAGACGGTAAACAAGAAGATTCTTATTATAATCGACGAGTTTCAGTACGTGGTCGAAGCGGATAATAGTTTTCCATCCCGTCTTCAGAGGCTCATTGACTCTGAACTCTCCCGCAGGAATCTTATGCTCATCCTCTGCGGTTCAGCGGTATCTTTCTTTGAAGAGAAGCTCTTGGGATACAAAAGTCCTCTATTTGGCAGAAGAACTTCCACTTTGAGGCTCAGGGCTCTTAATTTTCCTCAAATAAGAGGTTTCTTTCCAAACTATAATTTAGAAGAATTGTTGAGTGTATACGCTGTGGTTGGCGGAACACCAGCCTATTTAGAAAAGCTAAGCGGAACCAAAAGCTTCAAAGAAAATCTGAGAGATGTAGTGACTCCGGAAAGCTATCTCTACGATGAGGCTCCGAGCATTCTGAGGCAAGAGGTCAGAGAACCTCGAACGTATTTCAGCATATTGTCCTCAGTGGCTGAGGGAAAAACTTCTCAGAGTGAAGTGGCATCGGTAGCCAAGGTGGACCCCAGAAGCATAGTTAAGTATGTAGATCTACTTGAGGAGCTTGAAATTCTTGTGCGGGTGAGGCCTTTAGGCTACAGGAAGCCTGTTAAGCTTCATTTCAGGGATAACTATTTCCGTTTCTGGTTTACTTATCCCTACAAGTTGAGAACATTGCTGGAAACAGGCTACGTTGAGGAAGCCCTTAGCCACATACTGGAAACCTTCAACAACTACCTCTCAAAGGTCTTTGAAGATGTAGTGGCTGAAATAGCCCCACTACTGTATCGCCGAGGAGTAATTGAAACTAGACCAATTCAAATAGGCAAATGGTGGCACAAAGACATGGAAATAGACCTCATAGTCAGAGAACCCGGAAAATCCACCACATTCGTCGAAGTTAAGTGGGGTAGATTAGGACACAAAGACGCCGAGAAAATTTTCAGCGAGGTTGAGGAAAAAGCCGCCAAAACAGGCCTAGCATCACCGGAAAACCATTATCTACTAGTGGTCAAGGATTTCACAGACAAAGAAACATCCCCTAAACCAGAAAAACACAGAAAAATAATAGACCTAAAATTCCTCAATCACCTCTTAGAGGCCCCGCAATAAAAAAATGAATAACGCTCATAAATTAGAATTTTGTGGCCGACCCTTTTTTGCCATTGGTTCTGGGGCTTTGAAAGTATCTCAGTACACTTCCAGCAAAATCAAAAAATAATAAGCCAGAACATCCTTCAGAGCTTCACAGGATTCCTCCGCCTCGAGTCCTTATATACCCTAAAGGCCTTGTAAACCGCGGAATCCTTGGAGACTCACTGTTCCACAATTTTCTCCATAATGTGTCACCACTGACATCGCTTGAGGGCACACGTTTTCTCCACCACCCCTCCCAAACCAGGATAAAAATGGGGGACTTATCCTCGTTTCGGGTTCTTCACCTCCGCCTCTTTAAACCTTTAAACCTAGGTTCTCTGCCCAATTTTTTGATGGTTATTTAACTTCTTTTTAATCGTTGTTTATTTTAACTATGATTTTTTCGAGTTGTTTTCTCTGGGCAGTTAGTTTGCTATTAATATAGAGGCAGAGTCCTTCCTTTTCTTGATCGATTTTTTCTTTTCTCCAGGTAATTTTTATTTTGTGCCCCTTATACAATAGATTGTTGAGAGTGAAGTATTCCAAGTTGAGGGGTAGTGGGTCGAGAACCACCACATTTTCGGTTTGGGGTTGGAATCCTGCGATGTATCTTATGATTAAGTCCACTACCCAGGAATGCATGTAGTCGTCAACGCCCCTGTAGCTGCTGGGACAACCGGTTAACGGATTGTAGTGTTCATAGCAGTTTGGTGATTCAGGATTCTCTCGGTAGAACATCATTCGAATAAATTTACTTAGAAATTGGGCGGTCTTAATTTTAAGAGAGGTATCCATGTAGTAGGCGGTTTGTGCTAGGGCGTCGCAAATATGGCTGTTGGTCATAGGCCAGACTCGACCATTCCAAGGACAGTATTTTCGGACTCCCTTCCATTCAGCCTCCGGGTTGAAAAAGGGGTGATCTCTGCTTAGTGTGGGTACCGGATAGGGGGTCCAAAATTCTTCAGGATTCAAGAGATGTTTGCGTATAGCACCCAAGTGGTGAGAATCCACTATATCGGTCATGAAGGGGTAAAAACAAACTGCTGCCTTGACATTTGAGGGCTCAAAGTTTTCTGGTTTCACGTCGAAGAAGAACTGTTCCTCGGGATTCCACATAAACTTTAACATGTTCTCCTTAATTTTTTCAGCCTCGGTAGCCCACTTTTCACTCTCCTCTTTTTTCCCCAGCGCCTGTGCCATAAACGCTAAGAGTTTTTTCAACTCGTAAATATAAGTTGTAGCATCCACACCCTTCAGCCTAAATGTCACATCCCTATCAGCATTTTCCTCGGCGAACAGGTAGCGCGCATTATACTCTTGACCTGTTTCGTACTGCTGAATTACATCGTAAAGACCACTCCCCTCCGGATCTCGCTGCCTGTCGAAATATTTGGCGTATTTTGTAAGGGGCTCATAAATCTGTTCAAAAAATTGGACATCGGGATGTATCTGGTATATTTGCAAAATTCCCTTGGCATAATTTGCGTGATAGATAAACCAGTCATCTGTTTTTCCCTTGAACCCCACTCCTCCAGGTATTGCTCCGTTTTCATGTATGTTTGATAGAAGTCCAAGCAGTGAACCCTTCGCCACTGATGGGTCATGCATCCAGGAGCATTCAATCATGTGACACTGGGCACTGTACGAAATATGGTGTCGAAACCAGCCTCCGTCTCTCTCACCTATCCCTTCATATATAATAGGGTGCTTATGATAGTTTTGCCCTACATTTATCATGTTTAGTTTTAATCCATACCAGCGGTACCAGTAATATTTGGTGATGTAGGGGTCTGAGCACTCGAAGCTCGGGACACTGTTGAAAAAATCTCTCCAGTTCTGCCGGCTTAATTCAAGAGGATTCTTGTCTTGAAGGTCTTCAAGATTGTTTAAACACTTGTCCTTATCATGGGACACGCTGCAGGCAAACCAGGTATAGTTGTGGAAATCATGTTGTAGGTCAATGGTGTAATGGAGACCAATGTAGATGCTACCGAACTCGCTAAAAGGTTTTTCAGGAATAGTCTCATCCTTAAACTTTCCCCCATAAATCTTCTCGGGGAAAGGGGTAACTACCCATAGGGGTTGGTCTTCCAGAGAGCCCAAGCTCATGTGGAAATTTTCACATAAATTTATGGTGTAAGAATTCAGTTTTTCTTTTGCTCCCAGAGCGTACCACACTCGGTAATTGCATTCACTGTTTGTGTGTATCTCCTCCTGAGAAAAAACAGCACTGTTATTTGTAATTTCCGGATTAGTATAGATCAGCCCCTCGTAGTCAAATGGGTAAGTTAACCTGATAGGCATAGGTTTAGGGGGTCTACGGTCCAGCTTTGTCCACATTATGAAGTGGCAATACCTATCCTTGCTCCCATTGTTTACTATGTCCATTTGGGAAACAAACACATTGGTCGGTGTTAAAAGTTTGTTCTCAACAATGCTCAGGTCCTCAGCGACAAACTTTTGAGAGAGACTGCTTGGCCTCCAAACTCGCTCAATTACATTAAAGTTTATAGTATTTAACTGCTCATCCAACACGGTTATCGTGAATATGTGTGGAAGTTTCTGATCTAGGTAGTAGCCATAATCCCAAAACCCCAAGGTGTCGAGATGTAGCGGAAAACAGGGAGCCCATAAAGCAGCGGTACCTCCACCTACAAACCACTTATCACTCCTCGACAAATACTCATCAGGATTCGTTATCATAACCTTCTCTCCGTGGAAATAGAAAATAAACCTTTGTATAAAAGACAGTTGGGAATAATTATGTGATATTTTGTTCGATGCAGGCTTTTGAGTTTGAATTTCACTACCTTATAGCTCATATAGCGTATTTTAAAAGACCTCACGCTCCCTCCATACTGTTACGCCTTAAGCCGCATAAGCCTTGGAGGTACTGGTGTCCGTCTTGGATGCTTGAACGTTTATTTTTTCCTCTTTAAAGTAGTGTGTTTTGAGGCTTCATTGTTTGAGGTGAAATCCTTCTGTGGTTATTTTATTGGTGGATTACTTCGATTAGGTGGGTTGCACATGAGACGCAGGGGTCGAATGTTCTTATGACTCTTTTTGCATTTTCTTTTAGTTTCTCTATGTCTTGTGTGTTTTGGTAGCTGTCTCTGCATGTTTCCAGCAATTTTTGGTTGATGGTGGAGAGGTTGAGTTCTGTGGGGGTGATGATGGTTGCTGATTCAACTATGTTTTTGGTGTTTACTTTGTACTGGTGTATTAGTGTTCCTCTGGGGGCTTCTACCACTCCGATGCCTACTGGTGTGGCGATTTTGTTGAGTTGGGGGAGTTCTTGTTCTTCTATTAGTTCTGGCTCGTTGAGTATGAGTATTGCGTCGTACATTGAGGCAAGAATTTCTATGAGTCTGAGGAAGTTTGAGTAGAGGAGACTCTCCCTCCAGCTGGTGGGCACTTCGTCCATTAGGCTGTGTACTTCGTAGGCCCCGTATCTCTCGATTATTTGGTTTCTGGCCATGGGCCCAGTTAACACCAATTTTTCTCCGTTAATCTGTATCCCTTGCGATTTTTTCTCAGTGTCTATGTATTGGGGGTATTGTTCTGGTTCGAAGTCCGCTAGAACTTTTTTTCCTTTAGCGATGCGGAGTTTTCCCTCGTATAAGTTGAAGTTGCCGCCTTCATTTAGTGCCATGAATGCTGTTTCATCTATATTGTAGAACTTTTGAGGCTCACCGATTTTACCCATGTACTCTAAGAGTTTTTCTATTATTCCTCTCACTGTGGTGGCGCCTCTTCTAAGGTTGGACTGTAGTCCTACCACTTCTTTTTCCGCCAATTTTTTAGAGACTCCGCCTACTAAGCTGGTTACTGGGTGGGGCACCCTTCCACCAATGTGGTCTAGGAGCTCATTTCCAATTTTAATTATTCTGAACAATTTTTCAACCAGGTCCGTTTCCATTTTTGAAAACTGTTGAACGCTGTACTTTTCATAACCATTTTCCGTCATCGCTTTTAGGTCGGGAAGCGCGAAGTAGAAGAAGTGTAATGCGTGAGACCGCATAAGCTCTCCAGCAAGAAGGAGTTTTCTCATAAGAATGCAGGATTTGGAGGGGGTAACATCGTATATTTTTTCCAGTGCTTTGCAGGCTGCTATTGCGTGTGCTGAGGAGCAGAGTCCACATATTCGGGATGTGATTCTGGGAACGTCCTCCACCATTTTTCCCACTAAAATTTTTTCGAATCCTCGAGGTAGATACATGTCAAAATTAGCGTTGTAGACCTCCTTGTCATTAAGGTATACTGTTATTTTAGCGTGTCCCTCAATTCTGGTAACCGGTTCAATAATTTTCTTCATCCCATTTCACGTCCTTGGGCGGCGAAGCCTAAAAATAATTCCTTCATAGGTTCTCAACTTTTCTGATAGTTCCAGTGTTGAGAGGAAGTTGATTACATTAGCAGTATAGTCTAAACCGTTGGGAGGCCCCATACAACCCTCGCAGGGTAGCCCCACTTTGATACATTTTGCATCGCATCCTTCACGGGTCACCGGACCTAAACAGAGCACGTTTTCGTCGAGGAAACAGCTTGTGGGAAACTTTTGGGGTTGTAATTTGTCTACACGGATTGTTTTGAATTTTTCCAGTTTGGGCCTCAAATCGCAAACTGCACAGAGATTTCTGTTTGTTTCGGGAAGATTTCTTCCCTCAATTAGTGAAAGTATAGATGCTCCCAGAACATTTTCAGGTGGAGGGCAACCCGGAATAGCTCCATCGATTTCTATGATTTTAGAGAGGGGGTCCTTCCGAGCATTCTGTGATAGGCTCTCTATCCCTCCAAACATGGCACAGGCGCCGAGGGCAATTATTTTTTTGGATGCTTTTCGCAGCTTTTTCAGTAATATTTCTTCATCCTTCTGGGTAACACATCCCTCAACAAGGGTAACGTCAGAATATTCTAGTTCCTCTTCCTCCTTTATCGTGTAGGGGTAGGAGTCCTCAACAAAGGGGAAGTATACTATTTCCGCGGATTTTACAAGGTTGAGGAAAACATCTAGACAGGTAAGTGTGGAGATGCAGCCGTTGCACGAGTTAAGGGAGATTGCTGAAAATTTTAGTTTCACGTCATCATCTCCGATAATTTGTCATGCATTAGGTTCACTATCTCTGCGAACCTGTAGCCTTCTACCGCGTTTAGCGATGATAGAACTAATCTATTCTCAATTTGGGGAATTCCCACTTCCTTAAGTATTTTGATTTTTTTCTCCAACTTGTTGATTCCATCTATGTATCTGCATGAGCCATATTTACAACCCACAATTAGTACCCCATCGAATCCTCTCTCCAACGCTTTTAAAATAAACTCGGTGTCCACTCTACCAGTACAGGGAACCATTTCAACGAAAATATTGGGATGGTACTGTATTTTCCTTAGCCCCGCCTCATCCGCCGCTGCATACCCGCAATGCTCACAGCAGAAAGCCATAATTTTGGGTTTGTGGCTATACTTGCTGTAAACTTCTATGGATCTGAGAATCTTTTCTCTTGTTATCACATTCATCTCTAACGCCTTTGTGGGGCAAATGCTTACACAGACCCCACAGCCCTTACACTTGAAATCATCAATGGTAATCTTGTCATCCTCACAGGATATAGCGTTAAAGGGGCAGACAGACATACACAAACCACATAAACCACACTTATCATAGTCAATATCAATACCTCTAATGTCCGCAAGTAAATAATCCCTTGATAATAGAGAGATTATTTGAAGAGCTACTTCATTAGATTCCGCTATAGCCGTGTGATAATCTTTAGGCCCAGTAACAGTCCCACACCCAAAAATCCCTGAGCTCAGTGTCTCCTTGGACATAAAACCCTTATCATCAAAAGCGAAATCCAAGGTTTTGCGAAGCTCAGCCAGCTCCCTACTTGGAACCATACCAATGTTTAGAATAACCAGGTCCGATTCAAAGTCCCCCTTCTCAGTACTTATCACTTTCCTCCCAACCTCCACTTTTATCCCTAATACCTTACCAGTATGAACAGTTTCTGGCAGGTTAGCGAGCGCCAACCTATTTGCGGCGCTTTTACTGTTCTCTATAAAAACTTTGACTTCGCAGTTAGGAAGCTTCTCCCGAATCGCATCTAGATACTTTCTGGAAAGTATGTAGCAGTAATCGGAACTAAGACTGTAATCGCCCACACCCTGAATAATTACAATTTTTTGTGGCGCCTTGCCATCGGAAAGTTTTACAAGATTGCCCTGTGTAGGTCCATCAGAAGCAAGAATTCTCTCAAACTCCGCAGAAGTGACAACGTCCCAACGCGGATTATGATTGTAAAGCTCCAAGTCTTGGTACAGATCAGAGCCGATTGCTAAAACCTTCGCCCCAACTTTTATGGTCATTGTTACAGGCTTCTGATCCAGATTTATGGCTTTATTCAGACAGGCTCTTTCACAGACCCGACATTCTCTGCATTTCTCAATATCCTCCTCGTCTATGGTTGCCGCATAGGGATAGGCCTGAACAAAGGGAATGTAGATTAGCTTCCTCTCATCCAAACCGTACTCATACTCGTTTTTCTTAGTAATAGTGCATATACTCATGCACCGTTTACAACCAGTACACTTATTTTCATCCACGTAGCGTGGCTTGCGAACCAGTTCGATGGTGAAGTTTCCCACATTTCCAGAAACGGATAGAATTTCAGTATTGGTGAGAATCTCAATATTTTTCTCATGTACCAGATACAGAATCTGTTCCGAGAGGAAACAGGATGCACAGTCTAGGACGCCCTCAATCTTGCTCCACCTTGCAACTTTTCCCCCTAGAGTAGGCGACTTTTCAATAAGGTAAACTTTTAATCCGGCCTCCGCCAATTTTAAAGCCAGATTCATACCCGCAATGCCCCCACCAATAACAGCCACACTTTTTTGAACCTCCACAGTTTTGGTTTTAATCTCTCTTTGAAGGATAACCCTCTCCACAGCAGCCTCAATGAGTAACCCGGCCTTTTCCAGGGCTTCCACAGGCTTTTTAGAATTCACCCAGCATAATTGCTCCCTAATATTAGCAAAATCAATGTTTGTTAGGGGTATAAGATTCCCAAATATGCGGTTAAATATGTGAGAGTGCGTACGAGGACTGCAGGCGGCAATAACCACCTTATTTATAAAATTGTCCTTAAACCATTTCTGAATCTTTTTCTGATTCTTCTCCTGACAAAGATTATCAAAAACCGCAACGGACACCACATTATTTATGCGGGACACACGGTTCTTCAAAGCCTCCACACTAATTGACTGCTCAATCTCTGAGCCACAAGTACAGATAAGTATCCCCACGCGGCTCAACTCGGTTTTTCGGGACTCAATTCTTTCTATCTCTTCACCTGAGAGAATCTTCTCATTTAACTCCATTATTTTGATGACCGTTTTTCCTTCTTCCGAAAGCTTGTAAGCTTTTCCCTCTTTGGTAATTAGGCTTCCCAACTTTGTGAGGTGAAAATTCAACTGCCCCGTTGTTTCAATGTTGAGCTCTTTGAGAAGATCTGAGTACTGCATGTAACCCTCTTTTTCTAATAATAGGAGGATTTTTCTTCTGAGGGGGTGGCCTAAAACATTATATAAGTCCATCTGTGTCACCGCGTTGTATTTTTTCACCGATTTATCAAGGAAAGTTTATTGGTTAATAAAAATTTTCGTAAATTAAAATTGACAACTATATTTGTCAAATACATCGTTCTTATTGTCTTAATATTTATTGTAACTGGTTTAATAAACTTGACTTGCCAGACAATTATTGGAATAAAATTTAATTGTCAAGAAAAATTGGATTTTCCTCTTTTTATTCAAACTATACAACAATTTTCAAGACAATTAAAATTGTCATAGTTCAGAAAAGACAAGTTAAGATTAGTTTTAAAACCTAACACCCTTTTATTGTTTAATCAGAGAATGAATGGAGGAAGGAAAAAATGGAAGAATTGGAAATTAGAAAATTGCGTAGGAAAACTCTCACGGTGGTATTGTATGAAGAGGGGAACTCCCAGGCTTCCAAACATTCCGATTGCTTCAATGAACAAGATGGGAATCCCTTACTAAACGTTATTCTAACCTATCATCCCGACTTTATAACTGCAGACAAAGATTGCATGTTTGGCGTTAACGGTCAAAGCGTGAATGTGGAGGAATTCAGAGAGGTAGGGGTTCCACTCTTCAGATTAGGAATACCTCAAAACGCCCGATTATATTTGGAACAGGAAATAGATGACCTGAGAGAAAAAATAGAAGAATTAAAGGAAGAATTGGAGAGATTCCTCTCCGAGAACCCAAAAAATGCGAGCACCTACAAGGGACAAAACCTGAAATCCCTGATAGAATTCTACGAGAAGGAAGCAGACGAAAAAGAGGAATACATGAATACTGTAATAACCGCTAGGTGGATAATAAAACAATTAATCGACCTAGCCAGCGAAGTGCCTGAAAAGGAAGTAACCTGTATACACATCACCCCCTCCAAACTATTCGACGAATTAGCACAACAAATGAGCGAGACAGACTTGGTAGTTCTGCCGATGAGAACGACCACCCACATGAAGCAAAATGAATTAGTACATTAAAAAAATTATCTGGAGGGTTAATAATGGAAGTTTTAGAATTAGAGCCACTGAAGGGACAGAAACTAAGGATAGTTATGGTTGAAAGCGAACATGGAATTGACTGGTACCTACTAGAACCATCCAATTCCCCTAAAGACTTTTTCTCAGAACTAAGAATTATGTCCAAGGAGTACAGAGAATTCATAAACAAGATGGTTGAAGAGTATAGACCCGACTTTTGCCTTGAGGAGAGGGGAATGAGAAGTATTGAAGAGTTTCTATATGACAATCCTTTGGTGGATGTTTTCAAAAAACATGGAATTCCCTACAGCTATGTGGACATTGCAGACAACGCCCGCGACTACATCTGGTCCACAATAAGCAGGCAACAGGAATTGAGAAACGCTCTAATTGAACAGATTACTAAAATTCTTGCCAAAAATCCTGAAGCAAGAAAGAATGATGAAAACTTCCTAAAACTGGTTACTTGGGCTCAATACTTTGAGCAAAATTTGAAGGAAATTGAGGAGGACATAAAATTTAGGGTTCGCGAAGCATGGATGATGAGTGGCGTCCTAAACCAGGCAAGGGAAATCAAAAAGAAAAATGTCACCGCCATGCTTATATGTGACCCCCGCCATGCAGATGGAATATCCAAGCTGTGCACCGATCTAGATGTAGATTTAGTCACGGTTAAAGCAAAAAAGGAAATAAATAACAAGGAGGAAACCGCTGAGCTTTCCAGCCTCCTTGAATCTAGCCATGTTGAAATAATACCCATAGTTGTGAAGAAGAAGGAGCAGAGACAACACATATTATACTTCTTGGATACAGACCAGCATGCAAGCCCCTTTGACATGAACATGGCTTACGACGCTGGCTTCGACGTGGTCATTCCTCTGGGTGGAGTAAAGCCAGACGAGGCTCAAAGACTGGTACAAGACATAATATTCTCCCGAGGACCTAAAGGAGCAAAGTACACCGCAATCTTTGTCGGTGGAAGCAATGTAAATCAAGCCCAAGAAATATTTGAGAAAGCCGTTGAATCCTTGGTGCCACCCTTCGAAGTTCCAATAATTTTTGATCCAAGAGGAGCCTGCACCACCGCCTCAGCACTGGTAGCGAAGGCTGAAGAAGCCGTGATTACCCTTAATCTGGGCAATATTGAAAAAATGAAAGTTGCAGTTCTAGGGGGAACAGGGCCTGTAGGAAGATTCGCCTGCATACTGGCAGCAAAGCTAGGCTGCAAAGTATACATGGTGGAAACCTGGTCTGGTGCCAGTGAACAATATGTGAAAACTGTAGCCACGAATCTAAACGAAAAGTTCGGTGTGGAGATAGAAGGAGTTTTTGCCCCGAACAAGGAGCGAATGGAAATAGTACAGGATGCTGACATGGTATTCTCTGTGGCGAAGGCAGGTGTACAACTCCTCAGCAAAGAGGACGTAGAAGGTCTAAAACCGAAAAAATTGCTCCTCGATGTCAACGCTGTCCCTCCCTTAGGAATAGGTGGACTTGACCGAAACGACGATAAAAAGGAGTTGAAACCCGGAGTTTACGGCGTTGGTTCATTGGCTATTGGTGCGCTAAAAAGGCAAGTCGAGGAAAATCTACTAAGAAAGGCTAAGGAAGTTAAAGGAAAAGCGGTCTTCGACCATCTGGCCGCATTTGAAACTGCAAGGGAAATTCTTCTCGAAAAACCAGTCATCTCCAAGGCTGCGTGATTACACTCCCCTCCTCTCTTTTTTTGCTTTCTAACAAATCAAGCTTGGTTGAAGTTTTTTTGTCGATATGTTGTGAGTCTCAGCTTCTGCGTTTGGAAGTTATTTACAAAAGTTATAACGGCACTATGTAACTGGAAATCCTCCCCAAGGTATTTTCCTTTTGTAGCTTAAAATTTGTAAGTATTTAGAGAGGATAGGTATCCTTTTTATATCCATTTTTTTCTCCGGAAAAAGATAATCATTATACTTCCGATGATAGCCATTACGACGAGCACCATGTGGTATCCTTCGGGCCATTCTATTTCCGGCATCCAGGTGAAGTTCATACCGTAGATGCTGGCTATGAAGGTTAAGGGTATAAAAATTGTGGCGATAATTGTTAACACTTTGACAATCTCGTTGGTCTTGTTGCTTATGCTTGATAGGTAGGCGTCAATCATTTCGGAAAGCATTTCTCTATAGATCTCGATGGTTTCAATCACCTGGATGGTGTGGTCATAAACATCTCTGAGAAAGATTATCGTTGCCTTTTTAACCAGGGAGCACTCGCCCCTTTCCAGAATATTAATCACTTCTCTTAAAGGCCAGACAGACTTGCGTAAGAACAGTAGCTTTCTTTTCAGACCGTGAATATTTTTTAAAACTTGTGGGGAGGGTTCAGTTACCAATTTTTCTTCCACATCCTCAATTTTTTCCCCCACTTTTTCTAAAACCACAAAGTAGTTGTCCACAATGGCATCTATTAAAGCATAGGCCAAGTAGTCAGGCCCCATCCTCCTTACGCGTCCCTTAGCGGTTCTAATTCTATCCCTTATTGGGTCAAAGACATCTCCTTCCTTCTCCTGGAAGGATATAACATAATTTGGGCCGACAACCAAGCTGACTTGTTCTGATTGAATTTCACCATTTTTATTGTCGGTGTAGAGCATTTTTAAAACAATGAAGAGGTAGTTCTCGAAATCCTCAATTTTGGGGCGCTGCTCGGTGTTCATAATATCTTCCAAAATGAGGGGGTGTATGTCAAACTGTTTCCCTATTTTTTCGATGATTTCTGCCTGGTGGACGCCGTCTATATTTATCCAAGTTACAGTTGGAGTGTCTTTAAATGGAAAGCACTCCTCAATTGCTTTCACCTCTTTTTCCTGAAAGTGCGTTTCATCATAGTCCATAACCCTAATTTTCACTTCGCCCGCAACTTTTTCTCCAATATACACGGGAGTTCCCGGGGGCAGACCAACCATTTTTGAAGTTTTTCTAAACAACTTTAAACTGGGCAACTACCATCATCCCTGTTCAGACAACTCCATTTTTTCGCATATAGGAGATATCCAATAAGCATTTTTTGGCGAGATGAGCTCCCAGAATACATATATTGTGGGGTAGAAATGATTTTAGTTTCGCTAAACTTTACATCCACATTTCTTATTTTTCAGGATTCTAATTTGCTCCTTAATGGGAGTCACATACTCGGTTTGTGTCTCAGCCCCAGTTGCCAATTCTATTTTGAGTGGGCTACTGTGCTTGTATCCCCTTTTCTCCATCTCGCCAATAAGCTTTTCGTGCCTCAAATACAAACATTTTAACTTACCCTTCCACCTCAGGGTTTCCGGATGGTGGGAGTAACCTTTCTTGCCCTGAGTTAAAATCTCCCAAATGGCATGAAGCTCCCTATGCTCCCCCAACAAATGCTTGTTACATAACTTTTCTGGAGGAATATCCCAGATTCGCATAAACACCACAGCTGTAAGAATACATACTTGTGAACTAGAACATTGGGGAAATTAGAAAGTTGGGACTGGCATTTGCTTCATTTTTCACCGTAAGCCACAAATATGCTGACACTAGCACTTTCGCATCCACAACTCGATTGCGCACAACAATTCTCGCCCACACAGTCCACAACTACATTCCTAAGTCCAGATTCCTCAAACCATTGTTTAACTTTTTCCCTCTTAAACCCCATCCACAGGTCATGATGCTCAACCCTCAAAAATTGAAATTTGTGCTCATCCAAATCTGTAACTACAAGCTTACCCCCAGGTTTAAGTATTCGCACCATTTCTCCTATAGCCTTTGTTGGAAACTCGACATGATGTAGATACATGTTGGCAAAAGCGTAATCCACCGATTGGTCGGGAATAGGGAGACTCTCTGCTTCACCCAAACGACATTCAAAACCACCAAATTTGGAAAACTTCTTTATCATAACTTCTAGCATGGCTTGGGACTGATCCACCGCAATAACCTGCAAACCTTTGGCAATTAATCCCTCAGTAATAAAACCCGTTCCTGCTCCAATATCCGCAGCTGTCTTGCCCTTTTGCACACCGGCCACAGCATAGGCTTTTTCCCTGACGGCTTCTGAAAAAAAGGTTTGACGCATTCTGTCCCACTGATTGGCAACGTCTTCAAAGTAATCCTTACTACTCATATAATTCCCCTTTTTTGGAATCCGAAATAGTAGATAATCCACCTCTGATACAAAATTTAAATTACCAGAACTTCATAAATGAAAACAACTATTTTAGCCAATTATATACTATTTAATATTTATTTGTTTGTCTCTCAAATTGGCTGGAAATCCTTTTGTAAATCTATTTTGGAGTTGACTAATATGCGATTGAAGGGTAAAGTAGCTATTGTTACTGGTGCTGGCTCCGGTATAGGTGAAGCCACAGCTAAACTTTTTGCTGAGGAAGGAGCCAAAGTGGTGGTTGCAGACATAGAACCCAATTTGGGGAGAAAAGTGGTTAAACAGATTTCAAATAAGGGAGGAACCGCGGTTCAAGTGGTGGTTGATGTTTCCAAGGCCTACGAGGTTAAAGGGATGATTGATAAGTGTATAAGTACTTTCGGAAAACTAGATGTCCTATTTAACAATGCGGGAATAGAGGGGCCAGAAGGGCCATTATGGGAGAACGAGGAGGAAGACTGGAACAGGGTAATCGATGTGAATTTGAAAAGCATCTTCCTATGCTGCAAATACGCAATTCCCCACATGATGAGCACAGGTGGCTCCATAATAAATACGGCTTCAGAACTGGGATTAGTAGGTACCACCAGCCACCCGGCATACTCAGCCTCAAAAGGAGGGGTGATAGCATTAACCCGCTCACTGGCTCTACAGTGCGCCCCCTACGGAATCAGGGTAAACTGCATTTGCCCCGGCGCCACAGAAACCCCCCTGCTTAGACGTTGGATAGGTGAAAAACAAAAAAATGAGAGAACACAGGAAGTAATCAAAGAAATCCCCTTAGGACGCTTGGGCAAACCCGTAGAAATAGCCTACGCAGTACTATACCTAGCCTCGGATGAATCTTCCTTTACAACCGGCTCCATCATGGTAATTGACGGCGGCTCTACAGCCCAGTGAGCGAAAACCACACTAGAAGTAGAATTCCATAAGCAGGTTTTGCCAAAACACTCATTTTCATATGCTAGCAGGAAAATCCACATTTATGCGAAGCGCGGCAAACTGCTGAGAAGGAAGGTTAACAGCATCAAACCAGCCTTGTAGTTAATCAAAGAAAAAGAACCATAATAAATGGGGGTCGCCCTTGATAAAAAAACTTCTTTTGAGAATTGCTTTCCAAGCTAAAACTTCTTGACACTCCCCGCGACCAAGAGTCAAATGTCATTTAGTGTGGTAGGGCTATGTGGTTTTGGTCGATTCCACTCCGAAAGTAGCTTTCAATAATCTTTTTGCCCATCTAGAACCCAAAATGGGGGGAGAATCAGACGAACATACACCTACAAGAGTACAGGAAATGAATTCCTGGCTTAATGACATTGAACCAAGAGTCAGGGGCTTTCTCACCAACAATTCCTATAATCCTTATTTTGGTTAGTCTTATAAGCAGGTGTATTCTTTTAGAATACGGTGAAATGTTCGGAATTTAAAGTCACCACTCTCAGGTTGCCTGAAGAAACAATCAAGGTGCTTGAAGAACTTGCAAAAATGTTTGGAAGGGAGAAATCAGACATTATGAGGGAAGCATTGCAGGTAGGTATTCGGGAGATGAAAATACGATTAGCCCCAGATTTATACTCTGAGGGCAAGATTTCTTTTGGGAAAATGAGTGAGCTTACGGGTTTAAGTTACAGAGAGCTTTCTTTGGAGCTAAAACGGAGAAACGTTCCTCTCCGATATGGGGAAGAAAGGTTCAGTGAAGAAGTTAAGCAGCTGGTAGATTAGTTGATAGCGGTTTCAAATGCTGGACCTCTTATATGGCTAGGGAAATGCGATCTTTTACATTTATTGAGGCAACTATACTTCAAAATAGCCATTCCGGAATCAGTCCACAAAGAAGCAGTGATAATCGGACTTGAAAAAGGCTACCAGAACGCTCAAATAATTAAGAAAGCCCTCAATGAAGGGTGTATAAAAGTTTACAGGGGGGAGAAAAATTCAAAGAAAAAGTGGAAGCAGTGGAGAAAAAAATTGGTACCGAGTTAGGTTTAGGAGAACGCGAGGCTCTATCTTTGGCCTTGGAGGAAAATACTCCAATTTTACTTACCAATGATGAAGACGCATATCTTGTGGGAAAAATATTAGGCTTGGATCCTAAGGGCGTCATCTATGTGCTTTTAAAGGGCGTAAAGCAAAACCACCTAACCAAGAAAAAAGCGAAAAAAGCTTTAAACCAGATGCTTCAAGAAGGATTCTGGCTCTCACCAATAATTGTTCACAAATTTTATGAAACACTAGACCTGCTTTAATAGATAATTCTAAAAAATGTTCTAAAACATTTTTAAAAGTTTAAATGAAAGGTGAATTCATTTCTGAAGGTTTAAAAATTGGAATACGATGATGTCATTAAAAAGCTGGAAAACCTGAAGAATCCTAAGGCAGCGGAAGGCATGGCTAGGTATGGGATCACTCCGAAAAAGGTTTATGGTGTATCGATTCCAAACCTTTCACAGATTGCTAAAGAAATAGGGAAGAATCATGGTTTGGCTCAGCAACTCTGGGAATCAAATATTCGTGAAACTCGCATCCTTGCCTGCATGATTGATGATCCCGAAATGGTGTCCGAGGAGCAGATGGAGGATTGGGTTAAGGATTTTGACTACTGGGAGATTTGCGACCAGTGTATAATGAAGCTCTTCAAAAATACCCGTGTCGCCTACAAGAAGGCCTTTGAGTGGAGTTCAAAAAAGGAGGAGTTTGTAAAAAGAGCCGGATTCGTGCTCATAGCCTGCCTGGCGGCCAGTGACAAGGAAGCCGAAAACGAGCAGTTTGAAAAGTTTCTTCAAATTATAAAGAGGGAGAGTAACGACAATAGGGTCTACGTCAAAAAGGCAGTAAACTGGGCACTGAGACAGATTGGAAAAAGAAACCAAGAGCTGAACAGGAAAGCAATCAAAACCGCTAAAGAAATACAAGAATATGAATCACAGAGCGCAAAATGGATTGCTTCAGACGCACTACGCGAATTGAAAAGTGAAGCGATCCAAAAAAGACTCAAAAAGAAAAAAACGCAAAAATAGGTTCATTCCAACCGCCGCCAACCTTCTATCCAGGGCAAAGTAAGTTACACTCAGCTGAGCTCAAAAACTCGTTTTTCGAAAAATCTCCTTTGAAAGAACAATTACCGACCATTTATCTTAAACCCTTGACGATGAAAAACATTTTAGCAGATACTCTAAAAATCATGTGTAAATGAAATCGTATAGACCCCTTCCAATCTACTTTTAAAGCACCATAATACATACATTTTTAGAGTGAATCCATATCCACAGTCCAGTCTCTGGAAAAACCTGGTTGACGGTTCCTTCTTTTTAAAGCAAACCCTGCAGAAATTATAGCCATAATAGAAAAGGGAGCAATAATAATCAGCCCCTCGCTGAGGAATCCCTGACCACTAGTAAGGAATAATAAAAGGGGCCACAAAGGAGCACCCAATTCCTCTTCCTCACCCACATAATATGTAGTCGAAGAATTAATACACTCAATACCATTGTAATAAACAGCCACGGACAATACATGTCTTCCAAGTTGAGAGGAAGCATCAATAACTCCACTCCAACTTGTTGCACCAGCCTTTTCTAAAAGAAAACCATCAATTCTAACCGAAACAAGAGGATCACTACTTGAAACCTCTACAACCACATAAATCGGCTCACCCGGCTTCACAAAAGTCGCATTTAAAGTAACCGAAACATCCAGATATCTAGGAAGAACTGTGACGTTAAACAAGCTCTCCGCCGACCCATAGGTCTGGTTGCCCTCAAACCTCAAATAGAAGCCGTACACCCCGGGAGTCAAGCCAGAGGGAACCAGCCAAGACAACACACAGTGACCAAACAAGTCCGTGGCAGACACGTTAAGACTAACATTTTGGTGGTCAAACAGGTACACCAGCTGGCCCGAAAGCGAACTGTTAGCGGCGTCCATCAGATCCGCCTCAACCACCAACCACTCCCCAGGATAGACCGCCGTGGGAAAAACAAGATTCACAAAGAACGTTTCACGCGGAGCAAGAACTGTGACGTTAAACAAGCTCTCCGCCGACCCATAGGTCTGGTTGCCCTCAAACCTCAAATAGAAGCCGTACACCCCGGGAGTCAAGCCAGAGGGAACCAGCCAAGACAACACACAGTGACCAAACAAGTCCGTGGCAGACACGTTAAGACTAACATTTTGGTGGTCAAGAAGGTGTATTTGCTGGTCTGGAAGCGTATTGTTGATGTTGTCCTTTAGATCTGCTTCAACGATTAAAATTTCTCCGGGGTAGGCGGATGTGGTGTGGGTGAGATTTACAAATGTTGTTCTGGCTTTAATGAGGAGGTCGATGTAAACGGGTATAGCGTCAGGTCTGCTGGGGCAAGAGATGTTAATAACTGTTAGGCCGAGAGTGTAATTTTGGGGGATTCCCCATTCCAAAACCGCGTATCCACTAGAGTTGGTGTATGCGGCTCCAATCATTTGGCCGTTTCCTATATCCTTAAACTCTGCTAGCTCTCCGACGATTGGGTGTGTTTCGTTTTGCATTAGTGCAATTAGTGTTATGGGTTCTCCCCTGTAGCAGATCTGATAGTCTTTATCGTTAAAGGATTGTGGTGTTGGGAAACTGTAAAAGTGGGAAATGTGGGGTGTCAGGTAAAGAGTAGATGTGATGACTACTATTAAGACCAGAATTATGGCTGAGACGCTTAATTTTTTCTTAAAGATGCCAATTTTTTTGTTCTGGGGAATCATAGTGACCCGTAAAAAATTCTGGGGTTAACTATTTAAACGCAACACTTTTATAAGATTTTTAATCCAATGTTGACTGTGGGAGTTGTTGTAAATGAAGCTGGATGAGCGTATAGAAATTTATGGGAAAATGTCTGTGGCGCTTGAATATATTGAGTCTTGCAAAGAATTTGCCAGTCTGATTCCTGAGGTGAGAACAAATCTGGTTTATGCTAGAGCTAATCCTAAAACTCCAGAAGATGTCTTAGCTGTTGAGGGACGCATAACTGTAGTAAATGGTATGCCTCACGCTGCAGGGAAGCTAAAGTTTGGGGCGTCAAGTCACATGGCGCGGCTCATCATAGAAATAAACAGGAATGACCCCTCAATAAGAGCTGGCATAAACTTTGCCTGCAACCCCCATCTGATAAAGTGGCTGGAAAGGTACTGTGGGAAGAAGGGTTGGGTGTTTAGTGTAATTGACCGCTCCAAGGAGCCCGAGGAGGTCAAGCAGGTAGAGGGTGCGTCTATGCCCTGGAAGGTGAAGGAAACCATTCGAGCAGCAGGAGGAAGGGTGCCTAAGGTTTTCTACGAGGCGGGGGCTGTGGGCAAGGAAGACCTTACGGTACTTGTGGGAAAGGATCCAATGGAAGTTGCGATGGATACCTGTGAATTAGCGAAAGAATATGCTAAGAGTCTTAGTCCCCCACCCAAAGTGGGCAAAATTGACTTGGAAACGTTTACCAATTATCTACTGCAACGTCTTGGGAAAAGGGATGAAACAGTTCTTGTACCCCCGTTGACGGGTGTTGACGCTGCGGTAATTGATATAGGTAATAATAAAGTTCTCGTTGTTGCTGAGGATCCGATATTTTCTATTCCGAAGCAGCCTTTGGAGATGTTTGGCTGGTACACTGTTCACATTGGGGCGAGTGATGTTGCCGTTATGGGAGTTAAACCCCGCTACATGACCTATTCGCTTTTGATGCCTCCAGAAACTAGGGATGAGGGGTTTAGAACTATTGTGGATTCCATTCATCAGACTGCTGTGGAGCTTGACATTGCCATAGTTGGAGGACATACCGGCTACTATCCCGGGTTTGCTTCACCTACCATTGGGGGAATAGCGGTTTTTGCCATTGCAGACAGAGACGGTTATGTTACGCCTGCGGGCGCAAAGCCTGGCGATGATGTCATTTTGACTAAGGGGCCTGCGATAGAGACGGTGGGAATACTGTCTGTTCTGCGTGAGCCAGAATTACTGGAGAAGTATCCCAGGTCACTGGTGGAAAAGGCGAAGGCTCTGTGCAAAGAGATGACCGTGGTTAAGGATGCATTAACCGCAATGGAGGTGGGCGGCGTTACCGCAATGCATGATGCAACGGAGGGAGGAGTGATAGGTGGACTCTTTGAGATAGCGAATGCAAGCAATGTGGGTATGGAAATTGATGAGGCTTCCTTCATTTATCCAGAAGAGGTGAAAATGGTTTGTGAAGCGTTCAACATTGACCCCGTTGCAGCAATTGCTGAGGGCTCCCTGCTCATCACTGCTAAACCAACGCACTCCAAACAAATAATCAAAAGGCTTGGGGAAGTGGGAATAAAGGCATCCATTATAGGAAAAGTTATAGGCGACACAAAAACAAGAACAATGAAGAGAATCGACGGAAGTGAGGTACCATTAGAAATCCCGAGACAAGACCCCTTCTGGCCGGTCTTCTTTGAAGGCGTAGAAAAAGGGTAAAAACCAACCCTTATTTAATATTTATTCATCAAAAAAGAGTGGAACTATCGGAGTAAAAAATTAAATCAGTAATGATATGTGTATGAATTACGCAAATTCCAATCCTCTTTTGGCCCATTTACTCGGAGACCAATCTTGGAAGGGAAAATTCTCTTTTGAAACATTAATAAATGCCGTGGGTGTCGATGACCATAGTAGCTATTCCTGTTTTGAGTGTCTAAAGGCATGCCCATTGAATAAAAATGGGGATGAAAAGGGGAGGTATAAAATAAATGCCTGTTAGAGAAGTACTGCTCCTTGGAAATCCAAAGCTATATGAGGTATCAGAGGAGATTAGAGAGGAAGAATTGGAAGAGCTTAAACCTGTGATAGAGGATTTGCATGACACTCTGGTGGATTTCAGAAAAAGATATGGTGCTGGAAGAGCAATAGCCGCTCCCCAGATAGGGGTCATGAAAAGGCTCATTTACATGTACATCACTGAACCAGTGGTTTTCATTAATCCCCGCCTTGAATTTGAAACCGATGAGATGATGGAGATTTGGGACGATTGCATGTGTTTTCCAGATTTGCTTGTAAAAGTGAAACGCTACCGCAGGTGCAGAATCCACTATAGGGACATGAATTGGAAAGAAAAAAGCTTGGAGCTAGAGGGCAGCCTTTCAGAGCTACTGCAACACGAACACGATCACCTTGAAGGCATCCTTGCCGTATCCAGAGCCGTAGATGGAAAATCATTCTGCTTAACCAGTCAAAGAAGATTTATAACGCAAGTGGCAACGCAAAACCCTAAAAGATAGCATCAACTTAAACCATGATTTATAATTGAAGACAAAAATTTGGATGAATCAGAAGGCAAAAAGGAAGGTAAGATAGCTGTACTATTGTTAAACCGCCCAGAAAGGTTTAATTCTTTCGACCTAGATTTGATTGAGCAATTCGCCAACCATTTAATCTCTTTAGCAGTAGACAATGTGGCGTAAGCCGTAGTCATATACCAGCAAATCTGATAACTTCAAAGAAGGTCTGTTAGTTAAGAAAATTTGGTATTGTTAACGTCTTCCTGAGAGGAAGAATTCTTGAGAATAAGAGGCTCCATTATGGATAGGGATATGATGCAAAGTAGGATATTAAAAAAATTGGGAGTAGAACCTGCTATTTATGAGAGCTTTCAAATCTTAATTTCTAGTTTAAGCACAATTCTAGGCTATTGCGGCGATGAACACTTAGAATCGTTGAAGACTTGGAATTCGCCCATAACACAAAATTTAAACAAACTGGATCCAGACGAAATCGAATTTATCGAGTCCGAGTTATCCGGAGCGACTATTCCCATCAATGAGTGCCAAATTCGAGTGCAAAAATTGATTCCTAATGATGAAAGGAAAAAGTTTGCAGCTTATTACACCATAGATCAGGGCACCCGCTTCATGGAATCTGTTGCTTATGAATATCTGAAGATATACGAAAAGCAGAGAGTCGTTCTTGCGGACCCCTTCCTCGGCTCTGGTCGCACCTTGACTGCAGCAATTAATAAAATTGGAAGCAAGAAAGTAGAAGCAGTTTGGGGTGTAGAGCCACTAGTTTTACCCGCTCTAGTTGCATACGCATCACTATTAAAAGTAATGGGGGGAGAAAAAGACAATGTTAAGGTAATAGCAGGGGACACATTTAAAGAAGTACCCAAGGCTTTTTCGCCCTTCACCCATTTTGGATTACCCAAGGTGGACATTATTTTGACCAATCCGCCGTTTACTAGATGGAAATACCTGGAGAAAGGCTACCGTGACTATTTGCTCAAAGTTATATGTGAACTCGGTTACGAGGGATTTTTAACCAGAAGAGAAGTTAGCCTTCAAATCCTCTCTATGTTTCTTTCCGATTATATTCTTATTAATGGTGGTCTCCTGGTATCCGTCCTTCCAGCATCCACATTCTATACAATTTATGGGAGGGGTTACAAATCCCTCATAAAGAAAAGTTATGAAATCCTTGGACTGGTAGAACTTGCATCTAGACCTTCCTTCTCTGAAGACTGCGGATTTAAAGAGGTTATAATAGTTGCAGTTAAGAATGGAAATAGAAGCAGGCAAACCCTATTCACAGAATTAAATAATAACTGTGAAGAAAGGGCTAAGGACATTATTTTTGGGCAAAAAATAGAAGGGATAAACGCATTTAACATTCACGGGTTACCGCGGTTTATGGACATCAATTGGCTGGCCCTCTTTGGAAAAAATAAGCTTAGGGATATTATCGCTAACATATTCGAGCAGGGTTTAAAGAAGGGTAAATTAGATTACTGGGAAAATGTATTAGGTAGGGGAAGCATCATCAGGGGAGTTGAAATGTATGGGCCAGAATTCTTCTTCATACCAAATAAGCACTGGTCTATTTCCAGAGAAGATGAGGACGCAGTGGAAATAGAAAACAAGGAGAATAAATCAAAATTGATTTTAGGCAAAGAATTCCTCACAAGAACTCTTAGAAAACCAAGCCTATACAGCAACGTAATCGAAGCAAATGTTGAAAGCTACATGCTTACAGTTCCCCAAAAGGAACTCCAAGAATTACCCGGAGACCTAAAAAATTATATTGAATGGGGGATCAATTCCAGAACAGCTAATCCAGCCATAAAAGCCTACGGCAAATATTGGTTTAGTCATGTTCATAAACAAATGGCTACAAAAAGGCCCTTCGGACAAGTATTCATACCGGACAAGGTTGATTTATCGTTTAGCCGAAGAGGCGTTTTTGCTAATTACACAAGAGAAAAAACTGCGGCGTCTAAAAACTTTTACATAACCAAAGATGAGAACCAAACCATTGCAAAATTGCTAGTTGGCTGGTTTAACAGCACCCTCTTTATTTCAACACTTATTCTGCTGGGCAGAAAAATTTCAGAAACATGGACTAGGTTCTTGGAAAATGATTATTTAGAATTACCAATAATCAACGTGAACTCAACTGACAAAGAGAGCACATTGGAAGTATGTCGTAAAGTAGATAACTTGATAAGCAAACCCCTACCTCCCTTATGGAACCAAATGCACAAAGAATACAGATACCTGCTCGACTTATCCATAGCCGAAGCAACTAAATTAGACAAGCCAGAAAAAATTGTGGAAGACCTTCATCAAACTCTAACTACTTACCTTCAGTAATCAATATTCTAAAAATTAATACAACTTTTCCACCAGTATTCTTCAAGAACGAAAATTGGAAATGTGATTGGTTTTCGTGATTATCCACCATTCTCAGAAATTTTTATGCGCTTGCCCAAGGCCACATTTTTCCCATGAATTCATCTTTTTTGGCTCCATAGAAGTACTTAATTGAAAAGATTTTTGATTCTGAAATTAACTTTATTGTTATCAAATTTAAAACGGGATAGTTTAAGGAAAACTAGGAGTTGCAATTATATGAATAGGAATATTTTGAGGATTGTGGCACATGGAGACTGGGATGGCGTGATTGGCGCTGGACTTCTCTCACGCGTTTATGATGTGCCCCTGGAGTTTCCTTTGGAATTAGCGGATTTAATTATTGAGGATGCAGCCTGTATTGAGATTACACCTGGCCGTGTAAGCAGTATAAGAAACTCTATTATAATTGACCATCATGCGACTGAGGCGCATCCATATGTGGATGAGAAGGGAAATGTGTGGATTCTAAAGCCGGAGTACCGGGCGGTTTCTACACTCATAGCAGACCACTGGCAGCTGGAATTTCCGAGTGAGTGGAGAACCGCAGTAGAGGAGGTGGACACAGCAAACCTCAACTCACCACTGAGCAAAACATTATGGAGGGCCTATCGTGTGGACGCCAAAGGCTTTCCCCGCCAAAAAGTTGCAGAAATGGTCAGAAAAGGAGAGTGGGAACAACTCGGCAAATGGGCCTACGAGAAACAAGAGGAGTACCGGAATGTTGAGGAAAAAACCAAAGAGCTCCTCAGCAGGAGCACTAAACTAACTTCGGAATCAGTCTATTTCACTTTCAGTTTTAACGACCGCTGGGAGCGGGGAGCCTCCAAGGAGGCCATGCTCCTGCTGGAGGAGAAGAATCCCATAGTGGTCGCCATAGCGGTTGAAGAAAAAGGAGTTAAGGGGGGAACTATAGCCTCAAGGAGAAACGTTGACCTTACCAAAGCCTACGAACACCTGAGAAAGAAGGGCTACACTTCCGGTGGCCATAGAAACGTTGGGGGATTCCAAGCCCTAGAGCCAAAAACCTTGGAGCAGGCCCTAAGGGATTTGAAAAGTGCTTTGGAAAATCTAAAAGAAGAAACTTAGGTAGAGCCCACATTCCGCATCCTTCGTGATTTTTTGGATTTTTTTCTTTTTTTCCAATTTGGTCACATCTTTTATGGGAGATTCTCGAGTAGTGGTGTAGAGAAAGCTACAATGGTTCTTGGTTTTGGCTTGCAAAATCCGCAAAAATAGAAAAATAAGCTAAGGGTGCGGAATGTGGGGGTATAATATTTGTCTCTTGTGTTTTCGGTTTAATCTAAATCTTTCTCTAAATCAGCTCCATTATAAGTATGGAGACTAGTAGGGCTAGGGTGGTTATGGTGTCTGCAAGTGAGGTTTCAACGGGTATAACAAAATTGTCTGGATCTAACCCCCTCTTAAAAGTCAAGATAGCAATGAAAAGAGTCACCAAAAGTATTATGGAAACCGCAAATAGATTGGTGAGCAACAGTAACGCTGAGAGCTTCAAAAACTTCTGTAGGTTAAACATGTTATTTATAACTAGTGAGCATAAAGCGTATATAAGAAACATTATTATTGAGGCGACCCATGTTGAAAAAATTCTTCGGGCATGGTTTCTCATGCCTGAGAGTGAGGGTTCAAGTAGGCCAAGCATAAGCTTTGTGGTGGCAGTGGAGCCGACAATCGAGCCAACATCGCCCACAGTGTCAATTAATGCGGGGTATACAGTGTAAATTTCCAATCTGCTGCCCACGGTTTCGCTGATTCCCCTCAAAATTGTTCCAGTGAAGTTCACAATAAATGCCACCAGCACGAGGGTGAGCAGAGACTCCTTAATTGTTTTTAGGAATTCCCTTTCACGGACACTTTTTGGCAAAACAGCTAACGACAATATTAACAGCAACATTCCAAATAGGATGGTCGCGTATCTGCCTCCAGGTCCCAACAGAAAGAACAGGTTAAGGGTAAAGGAATAGCATAGAGTTATGAAAATGTCTGCCACCGTAGACATCACAGGATAGGTGATAACATCGGGGTCCAAACCCTTTTTAAATGAGATAAATGAAACTTGAACAGTAATCAAAGACAAAGCCAGGCCTAAAAACATGGTGGAAGACACGACAACCAGAATATCCCAAAAATCCCCAAAAGTCAAACCCCAAAAAAAGACTCCTACAAAAACAGACACCAAACTTATCACAAAGCACGACACCAATGTCAAAACTATAGCTGCTTTGAAAAGCAAGTAGAAATCCTTGGTGTTTCCCAAAAGCCTCGGATAGGCAGTACCCAAATGCAGTGCGGAACCCAAACGACCACTAAGCAGACCACTAATCATACCCCTCACAGTTAAAATCCCCGGATAAATAGCCAAAGCCCAATTGGAAAGCTGAAACACATCAAGCTGGTAAGCCACAGTGAAGCCCGCAACAATCCCGCCAAGATTAAAAAAAAGAGCTAACAAAGCCTCCCCGAAGTATCCCGGAAACAGGATATTTCTCCAAGAAATGAGTGTAGCCTTTACAGACTTCATACCGCCCATCTCCAAAAACACCAGAGGAGCCAACACCAGAATTATCCAAAAACATGCTACAAGTTACGAAGCTTGAAACTCAGGCCGCACCGCCCACATGGGGAGGCAACATTGGAAATTTTACATGTTCATTACGCCACCTTAACTCTGTGTAGTTGCTCTTAAAGTATTACACACCCATTACCACCAATGGAGAATGACAACAAGTACACTAACACACTCACAATCCTTGAATAATCACCTGCCTGAAAGCTTCCATACCCTTACTTAGGAATATCTTCGAAAAGTTGACGCAAAACCAAAATATAAGGTTAACCCTGTTTCGGCACTGTGTCCTCCAAGAATCACCTATTGCCGGTTGGCGCTGTTTCATGTCTCCTTCCTGCCCTCTTCACCTTAAATTTGTATTTCTCCTCTCATAAAATACGATTTCAAAACTTTCTAAACGAATGAGCACCTATCCCCAATAAGTGACACTAAATTAACAACGCTACCTATTCCGACAATAGTGAGGATGGTATACTTCTAAACGTTTGGTGCTAATGATTTTTATTGCTATGAAAACGTGTTTTCATTCTTTGTCTAAGAAGCGCAGCTTATGTAGGTTTTTTATGGTACTAAGAGAGATTGACAGTTCTCAAATTAAGGATTCCATCGCTTCCCTAGGAGCTTTTTGAAAAAACTCCAAGCAGTAAATACCAAAAGTTCTTTTGCGTTACATCATCTCTACATTAATTTAGTAGAGGAATGGCTGATTTTCTTAATCACAATTTTTATATGTGCTTTTTTATTTAATATAACTCATCACAAGTGCATTTATTAATGAATTTTTTAAATAATTCTCGCACTAATGGTTTATTTTGTGGAGGGCATAGTTAGTGTCTTAATCTAGCTGTTTGTGCTTAAGGCGTTTTTGGGGTGATGTTTTGGTTGAAGAGTTCGACGTTATAGTAGTTGGTTCGGGTTCAGGAATGATTGTGGCTTCGAATGCTGTTGAGAGCGGTTTGAAGGTGGCCTTGGTTGAGAAGGGCCCCCCTCTGGGCGGAACGTGCCTCAATTGGGGTTGCATTCCTTCAAAGATGCTCATCTACCCGGCAGACGTCGTGACCATGATTCGGGAAGCGGAAAAAATTGGCATCAAGGCCAAAATAGAGAAAATCGATTTTCAAAAGATTATGCACCGAATGCGCCACCTCATCAGCGAGGAGAACCAGGGAATGGCTTTAGGCGTAGAGCGGGATCCAAATATTAAGTGGTTTAAAAACATAGGCGAATTCATCTCTGATTACACAATGAAGGTGGGAGACCAAAAGATTAGGGGCGAAAAAATATTCATAGTTTCTGGAGCCAGGCCTTTTATTCCTCCAATTAAGGGAATTGATAATGTAAGCTATTTGACCAATGAGACCGTGTTGGAGCTAGAGGAGCTACCTCAAAGCATTATCATCATTGGTGGGGGATATGTGGGCTGTGAGTATGGCCACTTCTTTGCGGGAATGGGCAGCGAAGTTACAATAGTGGAGCTGGGGCCAAGACTTGTTCCAGGCGAGGAACCGGAAATAGCAGAGCTACTCCAAAAGGAGATGGGAAAAAGAATGAAAATACTCACGAATCACCAAGTAGTTGAGGTAAGGGAGAAAAATAAGATAAAGACAGTGGTGGCCAAGGAAACCGCCAGCGGGAAGGTCAAAGAGCTGTCGGCTGAAGCCCTTATGGTTGCCGTGGGCCGCAAGCCCAACTCTGACCTACTTAAGCCGGAGAAAACCGGCGTAGAGGTAGATAGTAAAGGATTCATAAAGGTGAACGATTATCTGGAAACCACCAAGAAGAACATCTGGGCTTTTGGAGATGCCATCAATAAGCAGATGTTTAGACACGCAGCCAATTACGAGGCTCAGGTGGCATGGCACAACGCCTTCAGCGACCACAAGGTGCCAATAAACCTCTCTGCAACACCCCACGCGGTCTTCACACATCCCCAAATAGCATCTGTTGGCTTAACCGAGGAGCAGGCAAAAAAGGAAGGCCACAAAATTTTGGTAGGTTACTACCACTTTAAGGACACCGCCAAAGGCTCCGCAATGGGAAGTCCTGAAGGATTCGTGAAAGTCATAGTGGAGCAAAACACGGGGAAGATCTTGGGCGGGCACATAATCGGTCCCTTTGCACCTGAACTCATACAGGAGATTGTGAACGCCATGGCTTATGGGAATGGTTCCTACGCTCCCATAATTAGGGCTATGCACATTCATCCCGCAGCCACAGAAACAGTTAAGTGGGCTTTCGGCAATCTGAGACCAGTGGACGGTGATTCCATTTAGGGAGTGATGTTGAAATGGACGTGGTAAAAGTTTCAGGTAGCAATAGGAAGCATAAGGTTCGCATGTATGCTTTGAGCACCTGTATCTGGTGTAAGCGGACAAAACAGTTTCTGAAGGATAACAACATAGAATACGAATACGTGGACGTGGATCTGGCGAGCAGAGAGGACTATGAACAAATCAGGCAGGAAATTTTGGATAGGGGAGGAAGCCTATCCTTCCCAGTAATAATAATAGATGATAACAAGTTAATTAATGGTTTTCGTGAAAGCGATTTGAGGGAGGCTTTGGAAATTTGACCACTCTGGAAGAAGTCCGAAAAAGGGCGGAGAGCGATGCAAAAACTTATGGCTATTACTTAAACCCAGACCCAGAATTTCTCAAAGGACTCATCGAAGGACTCAAGAAGAACTGGGACCGCTATGGTTACCCCTCCTGTCCCTGCAGATTGGCTTCAGGAAACATTGAAATCGACCGCGACATAATCTGTCCCTGCGACTACCGAGACCCCGACGTGGCGGAGTATGGACAGTGTTACTGCTCCCTATACGTTAGTAGAGAGGTGTACGAAGGTAAGGCTCCTATAAGGTCAATCCCGGAACGCAGACCCAAAGAAAAGCAAGTCAGGTCCTTTGAAGCTGCCAAGACTCCTCCCAAAAAGGAAAAAACTAAAGAGGAAGCAGCATTGGAAGCAGAGGTACCCATTACCATTAAGAAGAAGTTGTGGTACTGTAAGCAGTGTGGCTACGTGGTCTACAGGGAAGATCCACCATACATTTGTCCCATATGCAAAGCGAAGAGGGAAATGTTTTCTGAAATAAGCATAACCATCTCCGAGAAGGGATAAAAATAGGGGGCAGGAACTAATTTTCCAAAAAATTATTTCTACAATTGAGAGCTTTAAAGGCTAGTAGTTCCCTTTTTACTTTTTTGCCTTCCGTTGTTTTTCTGTGCCTCGGGTGCAGAAGTAGTCCTTGGTGAATTTCATTTCTTTCCATACTGGGCAATCCGGACACTGGCAGCCTACTTCCTCAGTTATTTTTTTACTTTTACCTCTGAGAGGGTGACAGTAGGCTATGTAGGTGTCTGGTTCCCCGAGACTAGCGTAAGTTGGACAGTCTCTGCAGATGCACATGTTTTCAAATCGCTTCAATTTCTCCTCTAGAGCCTTCCCAGATTTTTCCCCGCGAGATTTAGACATAGGATTCATTTCATTTAACCCTTCTAAAAATAAGTGTTAGGTATTAGAATAAATTTTAACTTATAAATCTTTACCAAAAATAGTTCATTACACAAATGTATCGCACATTTGAAATTTTAATATACTCACTTTCACGAAGGAAATTGTAAAGACATATACACAATCATAGAGGGAAATATTTTTCAATAACCACTTATTTCAAGGTCGCGGAAAAGTGTAGGAAACATTTCTGGGAGGTGGAAAAATGCAACCGAAGAAAACCAAAGTTTTGGTAGTGTTCTACAGCATGTATGGTAACACCGCTAAACTGGCAAGGGCTGTAGCTGAAGGAGCCCAACAGGTGAAAGATGTGGAAGTTTCCCTGAGACAGGTGGAGGAACTCGTGCCCAAAGAAGTTATATTAGCCAACGAAAGGATGAAGAAAGTCAAGGAAGAGCTGGCAGATATTCCCATGGTAACAGATAAGGATTTGGTGGAAGCAGATGGAATAGTGTTCGGTTCACCCACACGCTACGGAAACATGGCTGCCCAGATGAAAAATTTCATTGATAAAACCGGAGCACTCTGGGCACAAGGAAAACTGGTAAATAAAGTTGCGGGTGTTTTCACCAGCACCAGCACACTCCACGGAGGACAGGAAACCACGCTCATAACGATGATGATACCCCTCTTCCACCACGGCATGATAATAGTGGGTATTCCCTACGCCATGGAGCCGAGGCTATTTTCCACAGAAGTGGGGGGAGGCAGCCCCTACGGGGCATCTTCCATATCCGGACCCAACTCAGACAGAAATCCAACAAAAAATGATTTGGAAATTGCAAAAACCCTAGGAAGAAGAGTGGCAGAAATAGCTAAGAAAATATCTCAAAAGTAGTTACAACTAATTGTTTACCGGAGTATAAAAAAAATTAGGAGAAAAAAATTCCTTTTCTAGTATTTTAGGTGACTTGCGCCAAGCTTTCCTGTGGTTTGCCGCTTGTCTGTTCCTCTTTTTTACCATTTTTTCCATTTAGGGGCTGTAGTCCCAGTCTTTGTTCAGCAGCTTGTAGGATAGCACCCAACATTTCCGAGTAAGACATTCCAGCGATTTTTGCCATTTTTGCCAGGTGTCCATCCCAACACCATCCAGGGTTGGGGTTTACTTCAAGAAGTTTTGGGTTGCCGTTGGAGTCAAGCCTCCAGTCGAAGCGGCAGTAGTCTCTGCATTCCAGTCTTTGGAACAGTGTGATGCACCATTTTATGATTTTACTTTTTACGTCTTCTGGTAGTTCTGCGGGTATGGATTTTATGTTCCAGTAGGGAGAATCTGGTAGCCACTTGGCTTCGTATCCACAGATTTTAGGGAGTCCATCTGGCAGTGAAGAGTAGTCCTCCTCGGTGATGGGCAGCACTGTGTAAGACTCTGGGGGGTTACCAATTATGCCTACACTAAGATCTTTACCTGTCAGAAATTCTTCGACTAGGATGGGCCTGTTGTATCCGAATTTTTCGCGTATCTCGGAAATTGCATTTATGAGTTCTTCGGGACTGTTTACCACGCATCTCTGTGTGATGCCGAAGCTTGAGTCACCAAAGTTTGGCTTTACCAGAGCTGGAAAGACGAAGGTTAAATCGTATATGGAGTCTTCAGGTTTAACGAAGACAGCTTTAGGAACTGGAATCCCCATCTCGTTGGCTATACCTCTTACTAGGGACTTGTCGTAACAATGCGCAAGACACTGGGGACCGGAGCCGGTGTAGGGGATGCCTAGCTCCTCTAGTAAAGCGGGAATGTGTAATTCTTTTCTGGGGTCGTTAAAGAAACCTTCATCGCACAGGTTAAAGACGTAGTCTATCCTGCCTCTCAGTTTCATTAGATCTTGGATGAGAGTGTCGTGGTTGTGCAGATATATGAAGTTGTAACCTTTGAGTTCTCTGAGAGCGTCCTTCATCTGGTCTATTGTGTAGATGTCGTCGTCGTCAAATCTTGCTCCTGGTTTGAGGCGGTCTGGCTTTGAAGGGTCACCGGTTATTACTACTACTTCTCTCAGCTCCTCTTTGGGTCTTCTCTTGATGGGTGTCCACTCTTTTCTGACAACACCAGTAATTATAATGCGTCTCTCCATCATACCTAGGTCTTGGTTGCGCTGGGAGGAGGAAGCAATTTCTGTGTGTATTGTGACATCGCTTAATCCCGCCTGTTGTAGAATGTTGGTTATGCTTTCTCTAGTGTAGAGTCTTTCGGCGTAGAATTGGTCTACTATTGTGCCTTTTTCTACGTTGTTGATTATTTCGCGGGTTATGAGACGTTGACCGTCGGCAGAAATGGTGCGTTCCCTGCACACGAAGTGTTTTTTGTCTATCCACTCCCATGAGCGTGGCTGATAGTGTTTCTTCAAGTATTCGCCGTCAGCAACATCTATGAGTAGTTTGCCCCATGGTTTAAGTACTCTGAAGGCCTCTTTAAGCACTCTAATGTCGTCCTGAACTGTTTCAAAGTAGCCGAAACTGTTCCCTAGAATCATAACCACATCGAAGGTATCTGGCGCATAGGGCAGTTTTCTTGCATCGCCTTCCCTGAATCGAACGTTTAAGCCTTCCTTTTTAGCTTGCATCTTCGCCTTTTGAATTAGGTAATGGGAGCGGTCCAAGCCTTCAACGTTCTTGAAACCTCTCCTTGCCAGTTCCAGAGAGTGACGCCCTTGTCCACAGCAGCAGTCCAGAATTCTATCGTCTGGTTGAAGATTCAGAATTGAAGAGAATAGATCCACCTCTTCTCGGGTGATTTTCTGATCGTCTACCACATCCCCATCAGTTTTTAGATAAAGGGAGTTAAAAATACGACGCCACCAATCAGGAGGAACATACTGCTCCAGATCATCGATAGGCCCTAGCACTTTTAGTTGAGACTTACCATTTTTCCCCCGCGAAGGGGGTTTATCCCCTGCCTTTTCAGTCATGATGTTTTTACGCCTCTATTATAGATGGCCTACACCTATTTCTTGTTTTGTAATTCACCTTTTTTGATTCTAAATTACACTTGTATTTTTATACTTACGTTTTTAATGATAACGTTTTAGTATATAAAAATTATCATTCATATCACCCTCACAATTTCGTTAAACATACCAATTTTCTCTTTTTGGCAGAAAAAATCGATTTTAAAACTCCCTTTTGAAGGCTCAAAATTAAAAAAGGAGCCTTAATAAACCCCCTTTTCTAAACCCCAAAATACAGGGAAAAAAGCGTGTACTCAGATTACCCTGAATCGTCGCCATCTATATGGAACACGTGTACCATCGCCCAGAAGGCTTGCCAAGCTCTCTGGTTTTTCAGCTGAAAAAAGGTAGCAAAACCCCACACTGGCAAATTGATGGCTACGAAAAGCAGAAGAAATCTGCTTTACACCCAAAAAGGGGGGAATGGAGAAGGCCTCGGCAAGCTGATAGAAATCTTTCATCAGGCTGACTCAAATTTGGTACGGCAGTGATACAAAATTTGGGCTAACTAAAAGCCTCCCAGAAAGGAAGTTTCAGGAATTGTGGTTAACTGGTTTACTCTTTGTCTGCTGCCCAAATCCAATGGTAGAAAGATTTTTTTATTCCCACATGTTCCTATTCAATCATAACTGGGGATAAATGCAGATTAAAAAAGGAGGAATTCGTTTTGTGGGAAGAATTGCCTATTTGTGAAAATTGTGGCAAGTTTATAGATGATTGTGATTGTAAATGTCCATACTGTGGTGAATCTGCAGGTTGCCAATGCTGTGTAGGAAGAGAAGCTACAACTGGCGGATGATACTCAAAACCAAGTAGAATTTGGTGATGACACGAATTGGTGAGAGAAGATTTTGTATGGATGGCTGGCGGGCCTCAGGGAAGTGGCGTTGATTCGGGCACTAACATATTTGCCCGTGCTTGTTGCTACGGAGGGCTTCACGTATACGGAAAAAGAGAGTACCACTCCAACATTAAAGGACTGCACAGCTATTTCCAAGTCAGAGTTTCGCCAAAAGAGACTCATGCGGATGTGGATCGTGTTGATTTGCTTGCCGCATTCGACGCAGAAACCGTAGTGAGACACATATGGGAAGTTTCACCAGGCGGGGGAATAATTGTTAATGTGGAAGCATTGGAAACCAAAATAGATGAAATCAAAACCTTAACCTCGGCCTTCAAATCCGAATTTCAAAAAATTCTAGAAAGCAAGGGCATCAAGGCAGAGACCTTAGAGGACCTGCTAAAAGCAGCCAAAAAAGAAAATAACGTTAAAGTTTATGCTATTCCCTATACCGATGTTCTAAGAGAGGTTGCTGAGGAGATTCACGAGGAGAAACTGAGCCGGTTAACACGAATGATAAACGTACTAACCTTGGGAGTTTCCCTGGCCCTAGTCAACTATGATAGGGAGCCCGTTGAAAGAGCCATCAAAACCATTTTTGGCGAGAAAAGCAAAATTGTTCAAATGAACATTGTAGCCTTTGATAAATCTTACCAGTATGCGAGGAGAGCCTTTGGGGACAATTTCGGCTACAAACTAGAAACAATTCCCACAAAGGAAAAGAGAATATTTCTGCAGGGAGCACAAGCCGTAGCCCTGGGAAAACTAGTCGGAGGCTGCAGATTCCAGTCCTACTACCCGATAACCCCCGCAGCTGACGAATGCGAATACCTGGAAGAAAACGAAATACTAGAGATAATAGGCGATAAGAACCCTGGCTCCATACTGGTGATGCAGACAGAGGATGAAATAGCAGCCATCAACATGGCCATTGGCGCAGCTCTGACTGGAGCTAGAGCGGCAACTAGCACCTCTGGCCCGGGCTTTTCATTAATGGTGGAAGGTTTGGGATGGGCGGGAAACAATGAAGTGCCAGTAGTGGTAAACTATTATCAGCGTGGTGCCCCCTCAACCGGCCTGCCCACTCGTCATGGACAGGCTGATCTTAGATTTGCGATGCATGCTTCTCATGGGGAGTTTCCCAGAATAGTTTTGTGCTCTGGTGACATTCAGGAGTGCTTTTATGATGCGGCGAGAGCCTTCAATTACGCTGAGCGTTACCAGATGCCTGTTATCCACCTAATCGACAAAGCTTTGGCTAACAGCAGTAAATCTTACAAAATGTTTGACCTCAACCAGATTAGGATAGAACGCGGCCAACTGCTAAGCGAAAAGGATGTCGGGGACGAGGAGTATTTGAGATTTAGATTCACGGAGTCCGGCTTGTCTCCCAGAGCGCCTCTGGGTGCGCCCAACATTGTTTTCTGGAATTCGGGGGACGAGCATGATCCACTTGGACACATAAATGAGGAGTCCACTAATAGAACCTTGATGCTTGAAAAAAGGATGAAGAAACTGGAACTGGCGGATGGGGAGATACCGGTGGAGGAAAGGGTTAACCTTTTTGGAGACGAGGAGGCTCCCAACACTATTGTGAGTTGGGGGTCACCCAAGGGTGCAGTAATTGAAGCCTTGGAGAGAATGATTAGAGAGGGCTACAAAATGAACTTCATACAGGTGCGAATGCCCCTACCTCTGCCCAAAGATTACTTAGCTGAGAAACTGGCCAATGCTAAGAAGAAAATTGTTGTTGAGGGTAACTATATGGCACAGTTAGCGGGAGTAATTCGGGAGCAAACTGGCATAGACATGGACTATTTCGTACTAAAGTGGAATGGCCGACCAATATCTTCAGACGAAGTTTATGATGCGCTTAAATTGATTATGGAGGAAAAGGCTCCAAGGAGGCAGGTGTTGAACCGTGGCTCTTAAAGCAGCAGACTATAAAAGCACATACTTTGCAGATTGGTGTCCGGGATGCGGAAACTTCGGCATACTTTCAGCCATGCAAATGGCGCTTGCAGAACTCCAATTACCACGCCACAAGACAGCCATATTCACAGGAATAGGATGCAGTGGTAAAATGGCCCAGTGCCTCAACATCAACGGAATTCATGTACTACATGGCAGGGCGTTGCCCTACGCCATTGGGGCAAAATTAGCTAACCCTGAACTGGAAGTGATTGCGGAGGGCGGGGATGGAGATGGTCTGGGGATAGGAGTAGGACACTTTGTGAGCGCCGGCAGGAGAAACATAGACATAACATACATTATTCATGACAATGGAGTCTACGGATTAACTAAAGGGCAGGCATCCCCCACCCTTGAACTGGGACTGCAAACCAAGTCTTTGCCCAAACCCAATATAAACGCAGCCATTAACGCAATTGCTATAGCTCTAGCGGCGGGTTATACGTTTATCGCCCGGGGATACGCCTACGATGTTCGACACCTAAAAGAAATGATAAAAAGGGGAATTCAACATAGAGGATTGGCTCTAATAATTGTTCAACAGCCATGTCCCACATATAACAACATCAACACAAAGGAGTGGTATGGAGGAGAAGACCGCATAGATCCCAAAACTGGAAAGCCCACTCCCAGACTGTACAAGCTGGAAGAAACTGGCTACGATGGAGTCGTTCACAGCCCGGATGAGGCTTTCGAAAAGCAAATGGCGGCTTTAGCCAAGGCCCAAGAGTGGGGTGACAAAATACCCATAGGAGTATTCTACCAGAACGAGTTTGAACCCACCTACCAAGACAGAATATTAAAAAGGATACCAAACTATCTGCAAAGCCCACCAGCCAAACAACCCATATGTGACCAACAAGGCAAACCAATAACAAACATAACTGCCCTACTTGATAAACTTAAGGTCACCGGTTAAAACCCAAGGGAAAATAAGGAACAAAGACTCAAAAAAGAGCCAAATTCAAAAGAAATGGGGATTTTTATACTCCCCCAATACATATGGTTGCTAGCCAATCTAGATAGAAGCTCCGAAACGCCTTCATTTTTCTCTTTTTTTGTTGTCTTTTGATCTTCCACAGGAAAACTTGCTAATCGGTCTGTTAACTGGTCTTTATTTTTATTGCATTAACTGGGCATTGCTCTTCGCAAGCCATACATTGGATACAGTCATCTTCTCTGGCCGGATCGGATTTCTTTTCAGAAACGGGATGATTGGGTGCGTCTGCCCATTCAAAAACGGATACGGGACAAACGTCGATGCAAACTCCGTCACCTTCACAAATGTCCCAGTCAACTGCCACGTTGGTTCCATGGATGCCCAGTTTTTTTGGAGGCTCAACAGGACCCCAGACATTGTGATTTTGGTGTTTACCCACTACTCTGCGACTCTTCTCAAAAGCAGGATCAATAGGCAAAAATATCCCTCCTATGGATTTTAAATAGGAGCTATTATTAATATCCCTTCCCATTTTTTAAAGGGGAGGCAAAAATTGGAGAACTGGATTTAGGATGCAAAATTCACGGTGAATTTTGATAGGGGAAGAAATGAAGGGTATTTTTGACTATTGCTTTGTTTTCTCCAGGGGGTAGCCAGCCTTCTTCCAAGCCATTACTCCGCCTAGTACACTTGTTACTTTTTCGTAACCGTTCATTTTTAGTATGCTGGCTGCAATGCTGGTTTTATATCCTGAGTCGCAGTATACCACTACGTGTTTTTCTTTGGGCACTTCTCCCAGGCGGTTTTTTAGGTCTCCTACCCAGATGTGGTGGGCGTTTTTCACGTGGCCGTCTTGCTCCCACTTGTTTTCGTCTCTCACATCGAGGATGAAAAGGGACTTGTCTTCAAGGTTCTTTTTAAATTCCTGAACAGACCAAGTGTTTACCCTCTCGACCTGTTCGGCTTCTCTATACCAGGCAGAGAACCCTCCGGCTAGGTAGCCTTGGAGGTTGTCGTAACCCAGGCGAATAAAGTATCTCACGATTTGGTCAAGGGAAGTATTGTCATCAGTGATAACTATAATTGGGTCTTCATAGTTTAGCATCCAACCTATGAATAGAGGCAGGCCGCTTCTCCATATGTTTATGCTTTGGGGCACATGTCCCCCCGAGAAACCTGTGGGCATCCTGGTGTCCACGATTTGGGCGCCTTTTTCGCGGTACTTTTTCAGCTCCGCTACACTTACTGCTTTAAGATGGGGTAAGCGGTGTAGGAGGGGAGGCCCCTTCTTGTTGTACTCTTCCATTTTTCTAAAGTATGGGGGTCTATCAAGCTTCTCCCCCATTTTGCGGGCAACAAATGCCGCTTTATCTTTTAGTTGTAGTGTCTTATTTGTTCTCTTTTCAAACCCTATTGTGGTGTATTCAAGGTCTCCAATTGCTCCTCCGCAAACGGAGCCCTTTCCATGAGCGGGGCAAACAAGGACTCCCTCATCCAATTTTAATAGTTTGCCAAAAAGGCTGTCATATAAGTTGCTTGCTAACCTTTCCTTTTCCTTTTCTCCGTAGAGGTCTGTTCTTCCCACATCTCCTGCAAATAGGGTGTCACCAGTAAATACCATGTACACTTCGTTGGAGGATTCTTTGTCCTTTAGGGTGATTGAGATGCTTTCATCGGTGTGCCCCGGTGTTTCGAGTATTTCTAATTCCAGCATACCTACTTCGAATTTGTCTCCTTCCCTTACTCCTTGCCCATAGGAGAAATCCAGCCTTGACCCGTGATAAATCTCTGCACCAGTCACGTTTGCCAGTTCTAATGAGCCGATGACGTAGTCCTCGTTCCTGTGGGTTTCAAATATGTAAATAATTTTTACTTCGTACCTGTTCGCAAGTTCAAGATAAATGTCTATGTCTCTTCTTGGATCAATAACTGCAGCCTGATTTCCAGAGCCCACAAAATAGGAGTTATGTGCTATTATTTCAGACTTCACCTTCTCAAATATCAATTCAAAAACCTCCACATAAACAAATTATTCAAATTTTTAACAAGACTACACTATACATTTCAAGCCATATTTTAGAACTAGAAAAAAGGGATTAAGGCTCACTCAAAAATGGTAGAAATAGAGGTACTGAGATTTAGCGTGGGTTTTTTCCCACTACTGTTGGGTTTTCGGGGTAGGCTGTCCACTCTGTGAATGAGCCTTCATATATTTTGACTTTGGGGAATCCCAGGTAATATTTGAACAGGAGGAACTCATTGGTTGCTTCTCGCCCAGTTCCGCAGGAGCAGATTATGGTTTTGTCAGGCGTAACTTTGCTGGCATCAAGAATAGCCTGAATCTCTTTATCGGGTTTAAGCAGTCTTTTGTTTTTAGCATCCATGAAGTTTGCCCAAGGTAGGTTTATTGCCCCCGGTATGTGGCCAGGCTTAATCCAGGGCCCTTGACCCTCGTAAACGGGTGCGGGGCGAGCATCCAAAAGAATCACGTCTTCCCGATCCTTTATTCTCTTGAATTCCTCGTATTCCACGTAGAATTCTTTGCGAACTTGGGCCTTGAAGTTGGATTCTTCTATTTTGGGAAATTCTTTGGTGAGTTTTTTGCCCTCCTCCTTCCACTTGTCAATACCTCCATCAAGAATGTAGACATTATTATGTCCAAATCGAATCAAAGTATAGGCTACCATAGTCTGCTCTAAACCATCACCCCAACCCTTAAAGGGCCCCACACCAGTATAAACTACTACGGGCACATCTGGCTTGAGACCGTTTCTGCGAAAAAGTGCTTGGGCAACCTCTTTGGGAACATATTTTCCAGGAATCCCCTTATAAGGGACGCGAAATAGTTTCTCGCTCATATAAACTGCTCTGGGTATATGCTCCTGGATGTAGTCGTGGATGTCTGGCTGAGTATCCAATACCATTAAATTTTGGTCATCTAGGTGCTCCGCCAACCAATCGGTTGAAACCCATTTCACTATGCCACTTCCATAAGGATATTTCTTAGCCATAAAAAAAACGCCTCCTCATATCACGAATTAAAATTGACCTCCCAATTTATATTTTTATTTGAATTATGAATATTAATTAATAGTAGATATCCATTTTAACTTTGCCCTAAAATCCTCCACCTGAAGGCTCCATAAAAAAGGGGAAAAAAGGTGGTGCGGAGATTTCGACCAAACTATGACGGTAGATAATTGTAGAGCCTGCCTTCTAGAAAGATTTGAATTTTTCTTTGGGGGAATTGCATATGGGACACTTGTTTGGAGCTTCACCCTCGAGTGTGTAGCCGCACATGGAGCACACGTTTATTGGTCCAAAGCTTGCATCTTTGCCTTGGTCTACAGATTTTTTTGCCTTCTCATACAAAACAAGATGGGCCTTCTCCGCTGCCAGAGCCCATTCGAAACTTTTCGCTGCAGCATTTTCGCCTTGGAGATTAGCTACGGCAATATAGGCGGGGTACATCTCGTTGACTTCGAAGGTTTCCCCATCAATGCCCGCTTGAAGATCTTCAGAAGTGTTTGTGGTTCCAAAGATGGCCCCAGAAAAGGTAACGGCTTCCCCCTTGCTTTTTATAATGCGGTAGTGGTTGCCTGCGTGAACCTTCTCCGCAAAAGATGTTGCCTGAAACAATCGGGCAACGTTGGGAAACTTGTTTTTCTCTGCTCTCTCTGAATAAATTAAATATCTCATGTGAGCCTGGCTCTCTCCAGCATACGCACTTCTAAGATTTGTTTCAGTCATTTCCTTAACCATACAATACGCCCTCCGATATTTTAGAAATTTGACAATGTATCATATAAGGGGAGAAATATATTCATTTCCTAATGATTCTTGGAAAATAAAACCCCCACGAATTTAGGCAAACACTCTACAAACCTGCTTCCTAGAATTGGTTTGGTAGATGCATCTAACAGAGGGATTGGGAGAGCTCTAAACGCTAAAAAACCAGATTTTCACTTATTCCATGAGTCCATGTGTTCAGATAGGACTCCTTATGCTGATTTTTGTGGCTTTCCTGGCCTGGCCACTCGCCTCTATAATCCCTTCCAGCCCCATTTTTATTACATGTTTGTGTTAAAAACTGGGGAAGTTTGCCTCAAGAACCCAGAAGTAAAAGCAGTTTCGACAAACAGGAGTGCCGTTTGAACATATGGCATGAGTTTAACGCATTGGGAAAAAACCTAAAAATAGCCCTCCTTTTCAGAAAAGGAGTCTTATTAAGCCAGATCTATTCTCACCAGTCAAAGGCAGACAATTTAGATTTTAATTTCCAATAGAAATTAAAAAAGTTTAAGAGGCAGATTTTCAAACAGGCTGTTATAAAGGGTAAAATTTTGTGATATGGTGGGTTTTATGATTAAAGCCTCCCAGGATCTTAAGGGTAAGCTCATTGTTAAGGCGGTTAGAAACGTTAGAAGAGGCTACGCGAAGGATGAAGCCACTAGGGGCATGTTTCGCCCCGGAATCAAGTTGGATTTACAGAGGTCACGCCTAATAACTGAGTCGTACAAGATGACTGAGGGCGAGCCTATGCCCATAAGGAGAGCTAAGGCTCTAGACCACATCCTCAGCAATTTAAAGATTTATATTCAGCCCTGGGAACGCATAGTAGGCAACCATACTGAGGAACCCAGCGGTCTATTTTTCCCCATAGATATGAATTGGAGAAGCGTTTGGAGAGCTGTCAATTCCATTGAGGGAAAAAGCCTCCTTGACGATAATGGGCGGAAAGAGTTGGAGGAACTCTGCAAATACTGGGACGGCAAATGCATGAGCGATAGACACAAAGAATTTTTCGGCGGAGAATTAGCCAAATACTGGAGGTATGATGGAACCTTCCTGTGGACCCACTGGTCAGAGTTAGGAGTGCCCGATTACGAGAAACTGTTCCGCGTCGGACTCAAGGGCCTAATTAAAGAAGCAGAAAACAAACTGGAAGAAATAGAGAGGGAAGTTCCACGCGACTACGTGGGAAAGAAGGAATTCCTTCTGGCAGTTATAATCGCCCTCAAAGCAGTCATCAAATATGCCCACAGATACGCTAAACTCGCCAGAGAAATGGCTGAAAGGGAAACCGAGGACAAAGAGTTGAAGCAGAGACTTCTAGAAATTGCTGAGACCTGCGAATGGGTTCCAGAAAACCCGCCTCGCACATTTCTGGAAGCCCTGCAATTTTTCTTCTTCATCCACTTGGTACGCTACGTGGAATATTCCACGCTGGGAATTGGAGTTAGGTTCGACAAGGTTTTTGGGCCCTACTACCAGAAGGACGTCGCTGATGGACGCCTCACCAGAGAGGAAGCCTTAGAACTGTTACAGTTGCTCTGGGTAAAAATGCATGAATTGGGGCTAATTTATTCCCCCCTACTTACTGCTATTTATGGGGGCGTAGCCTCCCTCCAGGCCATCACCATAGGTGGAGTAGATTCGGAGGGTAGGGATGTTACAAATGAGGTTAGCTATCTTGTTTTAGACACCGCTCTATCTATGCGTACTCTTGAGCCGAGCATCGCCCTGCGGGTTCACGATGGTACCCCGGACGAACTCTTGGAGAAGGCTGTTGATGTGATACGAACGGGCATAGGGTACCCTTCACTATTCAATGATCGAGCCATTATTCCTCTACTTCAGAGGTGGAATGTGCCCCTCAAGGATGCCCGTGACTACTCTGTGAGTGGCTGTGTCTACATAGAGATTCCCGGAAAGTGCATGGCCCGCCGCGCCCCAGGAGGCATCGTCCTACCTAAATGCTTGTGGTGGGCTCTTCACCAGGGAAAGGATCCAAAGACGGGAGAGCAGAGGGGTGCGCCCACGCCGGATCCCCGAACTTTTAAATCTGTGGAGGACGTGATGAACGCTTATCTGGAGCAGGTGCGGTTTTTCTTTGATAAACAGTTGAAGCTTGAGGACACTTGCCGCGAACTCTATGAGAAGTATCTTCCAAGGCCCTATTACTCGGCAATTCTGGATGGCTGTATAGAGAGGGCCATGGATTGCAGAAAGTGGGCCTATCCCACTAACTCATTCTGCGTAATTATTGGTCCCACAAATGTTGCGGACTCCATAGCGGCCATTAAGAAGGTGGTTTTTGAGGATAAGAAGGTTACCATGGAGGAACTCATAGAGGCCATGGATAATAACTGGAAAGGGTACGAGCACATCAGACAGTTAATGCTTCAGGCGCCCAAGTATGGAAACGATGACGACTATGTAGATGAAATAATGAACGAGGTGCAAGTAAAAACAGAAGCAGTAATAGAATCATTCAGGGACCGCTTTGGACATCCCTGCCGCGGTGATGGAAGCGGTGTTTCTGCCACCTATGGTGTTGCTTTCGACACCCCAGCAACCCCTGATGGACGCTTCGACGGGGAACCATTCGCAGACGCCACCCTCTCACCCATGATGGGCAGAGATCAAAAAGGGCCCACTGCTGTTCTCAGTTCTGCGGCTAAAGTCGATGCAGTTAAAACTTACAATCATCTGCTTAATCAGAAGTTTTTGCCAAGTTACCTTGAGGGCGACTACAAACCTATTTTTATACAGTATCTCAAAACTTGGAAAGAACTGGGGATACCTCACATACAATTCAACATTGTGGACAAGAAAACCCTAATCGAAGCCCAGATGAAACCCCAGGAACACCAGGACCTTATTGTACGTGTTGCAGGTTATAGTGCCTACTTTGTAGATCTAAGTAAGGGGTTGCAGGACGCAATAATAGCCAGAACCGAACAAAAGTTTTAAACTAAAAAAGGCGATGGGATTTCCGCCACTGTTATTAGAGTTCCTGCTTGAGATAAATTGTTGTGGGTTGTAAAAAATTTGGAGATAAAGGGTCTTATTTTTAATATTCAGAGGTTCAGCATTCATGATGGGCCTGGAATAAGGACCACGGTTTTCTTGAAGGGTTGCCCTCTGAGATGCCTTTGGTGTTCCAATCCTGAATCTCACGAACCCTTCCCTACTATTATTGTTCGAGACATTAAGTGTGCCAGGTGTGGAAGCTGTGCTTCGGTGTGTCCCGTGGGTGCTATAAGCTTTGATAGAGAAAGGGGAAGAGTGATTAACTGGTCGGCTTGTAATCAATGCTTAGTTTGTGTGGAGGCTTGCAAATACCAGTCGCTTAGCATTTGTGGAAGATACATGGATGTGGGTGAGGTTCTTGGGGAAGTGTTGAGGGATATGCCCTTCTATAAAAATTCTGGTGGTGGGGTGACTGTTTCGGGGGGTGAGCCTCTATTACAATGGGAGTTTGCTTCTGAGCTTTGTAGAACTTTCAGGGAAAATAAGCTTCATACTGCTCTTGAAACATGTGGATTTGCTCCCTGGAAAAATTTTGAGAGGGTTTTGGAACATGTGGATTTGGTTCTTTATGATGTTAAGCACCTTGACCCCGTGAAACATAGGGAGGGGACCGGTGTGGATAATGAGATAATTTTAGATAACCTTCACAAAGCAGCTAAAAAGAGACCGGTCTGGATTAGGGTACCCTTAATTGCGGGTTATAATGATTCAAGGAAGCACATTAAAAGCCTCGTAGATTTAGCCAGAGAGGTGGACGCCGAAAAGATTTCATTGCTGCCCTACCATGAGGGTGGGAAGTCTAAGTGTGAACAAATTGGAAAAACTTACCCCCTTCCAGACGCTAAAGCTCCTCCAGAAGAGTATGTCAAAGAACTACAAAAGTATATTACAGAGTTGGGGGTGGAAGCAACTATAGGTCACTAGTAGCAGGTAAATATGACCAAAAGACTTTTCAATTAGGGGTAAAGCACGGTATTTTAATCAAGAATTCATTGGTGTAGAGGTGTCAAGGTTTGGAGATAAAGGCTCTTGTCTTTGATTTGGAGGGTACGCTTTACAACTCTAGGGAACTTGCCAATGAGTGGCGTGTTCAGGTATTTAAACTACTCAAGGAGAAAACTGGGAGGAGTGAGGAGGATATTTTGAAAGAATTTTTGAAGATAACTGAGGAATTAAGGGGGCAAGGCTTCAGGAGACCCCCTGTCTCCATGATAGTGGAAAAAGTGGGAATAACTAGAGAGGAATTCTACAAGGCAATAGACTCGGTGGATGCCAAAAAATTTTTGAAACCCGACCTGGAGCTGAAACAAGCTTTGGAACATATGAAGAGGCAGTGGAAGCTGGCCATGCTTACAAACCTGAGTCGTAAAAGCACCCTCAACATAATTGAAGCCCTGGGCCTAAACCCCGAAATTTTTAATCCGCTGATTACTGCGAGTGAAATGGAAAAAGGAAAACCTGACCCGGAACCCTTCAAAAAGATAATTGAGGATTTAGGCTTGGAGCCCTCATCAATAATGATGGTGGGTGACAGCATTTCATCAGACCTAGCACCTGCCAAGAAGTTGGGAATGAAAACTGCTCTTGTCAGTGAGAAGGAAAGCTCTCCCCTGGCAGACATAAAAGTTAAAAACATCGTAGAATTAAAAGAAATCCTTGAAAACAAATAAAAACTATTCATTTCAACACAACTTTTAATTTAAGAATCAATCACTTATACCCATCTGACTTTTTGAAAAATAGGGAGGATAAAAGCTGTTCAATAAAACTTATTCTTTTCTCAGATGAAAAAGCACCAATTACCGCTTCAAAAATTGGAATTAGATTCTCACACCAAAAATAATGGAATGTTAGAATCACACATTCCTGAGATGAATTCAGGTAACCTTTGTATCTCCACTATTTTCTAGAATAGGCTTAATTTTCAAGATTGATAGCAATGCTGATTTTTCTACTCTCACCTCCTTTTTTGGGCCGAAACATGAAACCTGTTTTACAAAGATCTTTTCTGAAGAAGCAGAGGAATCTAAAAATCGTTAGGTGGGCATCAAAAACTTTTTATTGAGGGATTTCTCCTAAAATGTGAAAATTGGTGATTCTGTTATCCTTTTTTGGAGAGATGAGTTGTGTCTGAGAAATTTGATGTGGTGGTTATTGGCGCTGGTTTAGGTGGCCTCTCCTCAGCCGCCACACTTGCTAAAAACGGCCTGAGCGTTTTGCTTCTCGATAAGCACTACAAACCAGGCGGGTATGCAACTTCCTTTGTTAGGGGAAGGTTTGAGTTCGAAGTGGCACTCCACGCTCTCTCTGGACTGGATCTTGACCGCAAACGTGGTTACATGTACCGAATGCTTGAAGAGCTCGGAATAACGAAGAGGGTGGAGTTCGTTAAACTCTCCACGCTCTACAAATCGGTCTACCCCGATTTTGAGTTTGTGATGCCCGCTGGGAGAGAAAATATTGAAAATGTTTTATTTGACGCTTTTCCCAAGGAGTCTGAGGGCATTAAGCGTTTCCTTGACCGGATAAGCGCCACAAACGCTGTTCTCACTGGGCTTCAGCGGGGTGGAGTGACAAAAGAGCAGATTCAGGAACACTTTGTAAAGTATCAGGATAAGACACTTGGAGAAGTTTTAAACGCCGACGTTAAGGATGTTAGGGCTCGCGCAATCCTCGCCCAGCTTACTGGCTACTTTGGACTTCCCCCCTCAAAGGTTTCTTATGTATTAGCTGCGTCTGGCTTAGACACCTACTTCATGTATGGCGGAGCTCAGATAAAGGGAACCTCCCACACCTTGGCAAATGCCTTCGTAGAATCCATTACCGAATTCGGGGGAGAAGTTCGATTAAGCAATGGAGCCAAGAAAATTCTCACAGAAGGAGGCAGAGTAACTGGAGTTGTAACTGAGAAAAACGAGAAAATAGAAACAGACTACATAGTTTCAAATGTTAACCCCTTTACACTGTGCAACTTAATTGGCCTAGATAAGATGCCTGAGTCCTTCTTGGAGAAGCTGCGCTCAAAGCCCATAGCCATATCGACGGTCTGTGTTTACTTGGGATTGGATGTGCCGCATGCTGAGCTGGGACTGGATGAGTTCGAAATGTTTATTGGCTCAAGCTACGACTTTGACCGGCTCTACAAAATGAGCAGAGGTCTGGAGCCGACAGAGATTGGACTCGCCACTTACAATTTGGCTTACTCTGAAGCCTCACCCCCCGGAACAACCATTGTGGTTCTTACCACTATTGCTAATGGCGATGCTTGGACAAAACTGGATCCTGCGCAGTACTTTGAAACCAAGACCAGAGTTGGTGACAGAATATTAAAGATCGCTGAGGAGAAGGTAGTTCCGGGATTAAGGGAGCATATTGAGGTAGTAGAGGTATCAACACCAATCACCAATATGCGGTACACTGGCAATCCCGAGGGCACAATACTGGGAACCCCTTACACTCCCGATAATGTTTTGGGAAAACGTTTGCCGCAGGATGGCCCATTTAAAGGACTTTACCTTGCCGGAGCCTGGACCCAAATTGGTGGAGGATACCAAACCTGCCTGATGTCTGGAAACTGGGCCGCAAACAAAATTCTCAGCGAGTTTAAAAGAAAATAAAAAGAATTAGAGTGTGCCACACTCAAGGATTCAGAAAAGCCCTTACAAAAAGTGCGTAGATAAGAGGGATAACCTGAACTTTAAAATCCTTTACTAGTAACATGACTAGGAGAGGGGGGTCTTGGAACTATTCTAAATTTTCTTATTCACAGTTATGAGTAGTATTCTCTGTTCTTAACTCTGTAGCTAAGATAATTGTTTAAAGAAGCTTACTAGTTGGGAATGTGGATAAACCTAATATATTTCCAGTAAAACTTTTTTTGGCTACACCTATGCTTTGGAAGCCTGCTTTTATGACAGTTACTTAAGCTCCCGAGAAAGTTTCTAAGGGTTTAAAAAACATAATTTATGACGGCGTTTGCTCTCAATCCCTATTCACCCTGACTGGAGGACCATTCCTAGTAGCCTTTGCCCTTATTATGGGAGCAGATAATGCATACATAGGGTACATTACCGCGGCATCTTTTCTGAGCCAGCTGGTTCAAATTCCCACCATATATTTGATTGAAAAATTTGGTAAGAGGAAGCTCATAACAATACTAGGTTCCTTGGGAAGCCGTACTTTGTGGATTGTTATTTCTCTTATACCCTTCTTTGCCCCACAGAACCTACTGCTACTAATTAGCGTTTTTTCCGCTAGCTCTATACTCGCCAATATATCTGCGTGTAGCTGGAACTCCTGGATGAGAGATTTAGTTCCCATGGAAACTCGTGGAACGTTTTTTGCAAAAAGGTTCAAGCTAAGTTACTCCCTCAGCTCTACGCTGGGCATTCTGGCTGGACTTTACATTGATAACTTTGGCGGAGTATCCTCAGAGACGCTAAAAAGTTACTCGGTAATTTTCATCATAGGAGTAATTTTTGGAATGATGGGTGTTTTTTTCATTACCCGCATCCCTGAACCTGACATGGTAAAATCAAAATTCAGCTTCGAACTCTTAAAACAACCATTCTTGGACAAAAACTTCAGAAAACTGCTCTCCACCCTAGGCTTTTGGAGTTTTGCCTCTAACCTCGCCACACCATTCATAGCGGTTTACATGCTATCAGTATTGGATCTGAACATAGCTTACATCATGCTTTTCACTATAATTACCCGAATATCCAACGTTTATTTCATGGGACCGTTTGGAAAACTAACTGACAGGTTTGGCAACAAGCCTGTGCTCTCAGTAAGTGCCGGTGTTTTTGTAATTACCATTTTTGCCTGGACATTCACCACCCTACCCCAAAAACATGTTTTAAGCCTGCCTCTTCTATTTGTTCTGAGTGTACTTCTGGGCACGTCAAATGCGGGCACGGACCTAACCACCCTAAATATTGCTGCTAAACTATCTTATCCTAAGCCCGCTTCCACCTATCTAGCAAGCGTGGCGATTGTAACTTCCGTAGCCTCTGGCATTGCGTCAACTATTGGAGGGCTTTTTGCAGACTTTTTTTGTACAAAAGCAGTTATCCCTAAATCTGGGGTGGTCACAGTATGGGATATCCGCAAGGGTGCCGATTCTGTCCTTTGAGGGATTAGATTTCCAATTTATTCTATCGTCCCTCCTGGGCGCATTCTCGGTGGCTTTACTGGGACACGTGGAGGAAGCTGGAGAAGCTCCTAGGAGCATCGTGGTTCACGAACTCATAGGTTGGCTGAAAAAAGACGTAGGACAACTAACTGTAATTGGAGGACACATCCGCTCCTCACCCCAAATCTTCTACGCACCCATTAAACATTTAAGCAAATATTTGGTGTCGCATAAAGATTATTCAAAAGAAGAAAATAAAAAAACACAAAAATGACCACTCCACCAATTCCAATGGTAAAATAGATAGTTCCAACGAATAATACTTTTTTTGGAGAATAGAAAAATCAATCAAAACCGGGTTTATTGGACTTTTTTTCTTCTTCAGCCAACTGTCTCAGCAATTCCCTCTGGCGGGGAGTTAACTTTTCGGGAACACGCACTATAACCCTCACAAATTCATCTCCTCTCTGGCCAGTTGATATATCCGGCATTCCCCTACCCTTTAATCTAAACACAGTGTGGCTCTGCGTGCCAGGAGGTATTCTAAGTTCAGCCTTACTATTAATTGTGGGAACCTCGATTCTTGCGCCAAGAGCAGCTTGTGTAAATGATATGGGAACATCCACTAATAGATCATTCCCCTCTCTTTGAAATAGGGGGTGGGGCTTGATATGTGTTACCACATATAGGTCACCTGGAGGACCTCCCCTAATACCCGGTTCACCCTCACCCTTTATTCTAATGCGGGTGCCATTATCCACCCCGGGAGGTATGTCCACCGCTATTTTGCGTTTAATGTGAACCCTTCCTGAACCCTTACATTCATGACACGGATACTCAATTATCTGTCCTCGCCCTCCACACTTGGGGCAGGTTGTGATTTGCACAAATCTTGTGGTCGCCGATTCTCTCACATGTTGCAGTTGACCCGTACCTCCACACTGCGAACATCGAGTGGGCTGTTTTCCGGGCTCAATCCCTGTACCTTTACAGGTATTACATTCTCGAGCGTGGGGAACACCTATCTCTGTTTTTAGTCCCGTAAACGCCTGTTCCAAGGTTATTTCCATATCGAACCTCAAATCATCTCCTGGTATTGGGCGATTATCCCAAGATTCCCATCTTGCCCTGCGGCCCCGCTCTCGACCCCGCCCAAAGAACATGTCAAATATGCTGTCAAAGCCTCCGAAGCCAAAGTCGAATCCCAAGTCTCTGAATATGCTGTCGAAGTCAGTGCCTCTGAATATGTCCTCCTGCGTATATCTTCCGCTTATTCCCGCGTGTCCAAACATGTCGTACTGCCGCCTCTTCTCATCATCAGACAGCACCGCGTAGGCCTCAGATATTTCCTTAAATTTCTCCTCTGCATCCGGAGACTTGTTACGGTCTGGATGGTACTGCAGAGCCAATTTGCGGTAAGCATTCTTTATCTGTTCCTTTGTAGCATCCCTCGGAACACCCAGTACATCATAATAATCTCTCTTAGACATGGTTGTTCCCCTTCAAAACAAAGAGGTATGCTTCGCAAAAGTTCATGTATTCAAAGAATAAAAAAAAGGGAATCCTTTTTAGCTTTTCTCCTCGTCTACAACCTTGAAGTCTGCGTCAACCACCTTTTCCTTCTTTCCTCCTGCACTAGAGCCTCCCGTAGCCCCTGCGCCTGCTGCTCCTGCTTGACTCGCCTGAGCTTGCCTTGCCTGCTCCTGAGCCACCCTCTGATAGACAGTTGTGCTCACTTCCTGTAAGACGTTCTTTAGGTTTTCAATCTTGCTTTTTATTGGCTCTATTTCTTTCTTGCCCAGTGCCTCTTGAAGCTCTTTTACCGCTTTTTCTAGTCGTTCTTTCTGGTCTGAGCTGATTTTGTCCCCCAAGTCCTTTATGGTTTTATTTGTGGTGTATATTAGGGAGTCAGCTTCATTTCTGGTCTCTGCTTCTTCCTTCTTCTTGCGGTCCTGTTCGGCGAACTGTTCGGCTTCCTTTATCATGCGTTCCTTTTCAGCTTCTGAGAGCTTGGTTGTGGCTGTTATGGTTATCTTCTGCTCATTTCCTGTTGCCAAGTCCTTAGCAGACACATTAAGTATTCCGTTTGCGTCTATGTCGAATGTAACCTCGATTTGAGGCACCCCTCTGGGTGCCGGTGGAATACCCGTGAGGTTAAACATTCCCAAGGAAACATTATCTGCAGCCATGGGCCGCTCTCCCTGAACAACATGGATGGTCACTGTGGTTTGGAAGTCAGAAGCAGTTGTAAATATTTGACTCCTCCTGGTGGGAATAGTTGTGTTTCTCTCAATTATTTTTGCTACCACTCCTCCCAGTGTTTCTACACCTAGAGAGAGTGGGGTTACATCTAGTAGTAGAATGTCAGTTACTTCTCCTGCCAGAACTGCGCCCTGTATAGCGGCGCCCATAGCCACACACTCCATTGGATCTACTCCTCTCTCTGCGGGTTTACCCATAAAGTCCTCCACAAACTTGCGCACAATGGGCATCCTGGTTGGTCCACCCACCAGAATTATTTTGTCTATGTCTTTGGGAGTGAGTTTAGCATCGGCAAGAGCTTGCCTCATGGGTTCGCGGCAACGTTCAATAATGGGAGCCACTAGTTCCTCCAATTTGGCTCTTGTAAGGGTCATGTTTAGATTCTTTGGACCACTGGCGTCTGAGGTTATGAATGGAAGGTTTATGTTTGTTGTCAGCATAGTTGAGAGTTCTATTTTCGCCGTTTCAGCGGCTTCCCTTATTCTCTGCATGGCTGTCTTGTCTCTTCGTAAATCTATTCCCGTACTCTTCTTGAACTCCTCAACTATGTAGTCGACAATCGCGTTGTCCATGTCTGTACCGCCAAGCTGTGTGTTGCCGCTGGTGGATTTTACTTCAAAGACGCCACCGCCAAACTCCATTATGGTAACGTCAAGGGTGCCTCCGCCCAAGTCAAAGACCATGATTTTCATTTCTTTTTCGGCCTTGTCTAAACCATAAGCCAGAGAAGCTGCTGTTGGCTCATTTATGATTCTCACAACTTCTAAGCCAGCTATGGTTCCAGCGTCTTTAGTTGCCTGTCTCTGGTTATCGTTGAAGTAGGCTGGAACTGTAATCACTGCCTTGTTAATCTTTTCTCCCAAGAAGGTTTCAGCGTCTCTCTTTATCTTCTGCAGTATGAATGCAGATATCTGTTGGGGAGTGTACTCCTTGCCTCTGATTTTAACCTTGTAGTCGGTGCCCATTTTTCTCTTAATAGCCATCACTGTCCCCTCAGGATTTGTGATTGCCTGTCTTCTCGCCGGTTCACCCACTAGAAGAGTGCCGTCCTCAGTAAACGCCACAACTGAGGGGAACGCTTTGCCGTAAAGTGTAGTACCCTCAGCGCTGGGAATTATCACGGGTCTGCCAGCTTCCATGACGGCAGCTGCAGAGTTGCTGGTGCCCAAGTCTATACCAATAATTTTTTCCTTTTTACTCTCCTTCGACATTTTTTGCGCCTCCAATTATTTATTAGATTAGCATGAACCTCCAATGGGTTTTTTGGCAACTATAACGGTGCTTGGTCTAACAACCTTACCATTGAGCATGAAACCCTTCCTAGTTTCCTCAATAACGATGTTGTTAGGGTGCTCCTCTGTTTGAACCACAAGTGCAGCTTCGTGAAACTCGGGGTTGAAGGGTTTGCCTAAGGCTTGAATCTCGCTCAGCCCCTCTTCACACAGTAGCTTTTGTAGTTTGTTATAAACCATTTCCACCCCTTCCACCAAAATGTCTTTCTTCTCAGCCTCCTTCCCATTCTTAATTGCCAGTTCAAGTTCGTCCAGTATGACTAGGAGTCTGGTGATTAGTCTTGCTTTTTCCCGGCTTGCTATTTCTTCCTTCTCTTTTTCCACTCTTTTTCTATAGTTTTCAAAGTCCGCCTGTAAATATTTTAACCTGTTTAGGTACTCATCTGTTTTTTTCTTCTCTGCCTCCAGTGATTTTGAAAATTCTTCTGCTCTTTTTTTCTCTTCTTCCAAACATTTCTCGAGCTCTTCTATATTTTTGGATTCTTCTTGGTCTTTCTTCTTGGCATTTTTGCTTTTGTTTTCCACGGGTTCATCTTTTTTGGGACTGTCCATAAAATTTCACCACCGATCTTTACCAGAATTAAGTTTTTGTAGTGAAGGAAATTTGAGAAGTTCTATTAATCACCGTTTTTGGGCTTTTATTGGGACTTGTCGACCTTCACTTCTATGCTTTTAAGTCCTCTTTCTATGAGTTTTTTTATGACTTCTCTGACCTTGTTTTCTCTCATGTCGAGTTGCTCAGATATTGCTTCGCAAGTGGTTGTTTTCTGATCCAGAATTCTGTACATTACTCTCCTTTCCGGCTGAGTAAGATCACTCATCAGGAGACCCGCTTCCTTCATGGCCATATTTCTGATTAGGAGCATACCGGCACGTTTCTCTTCTAGAGAGTTGATTTCATCTTCAATTTCTGAAATTAGAATATTTAAACCGTCCAGCTTTTCACCCTTCTCTTTCAGAGCTTTTATTTCCTCGAGTCTTTTTTTAAATTTTTCCAACCCCAAATCACTATATGCCAATTCCTGAAAGTTGTCCAAGCACCTCAGTGACTCAAGGTACAGGTTAGGGCCAAAATCTATCCTCAAAGAGTAGAATTTTTTAATAGAGTACTGCTTCCTTTTGGGGCCGGAAGGGCTCTCCTTCTCTACGCTCTCAATTATTCCTCCCATCTCCATGTTTTTGAGGTGCTTGTTCACATTTTGCTGTCCTAATCTCAGCTCCTTGGATAGCTGTAGAGCATAGGTAGGCTCCTCGCTAAGCTTGCGAATAATCTTCCTTTTAATAGGATTATCAAGAACTGACATTACAGTTTCTAACTCTTCTTGGTTGCAGTTTTCCATATGCCCCACCACGCTCCAGGCACACGTTATTTAATCCTGGAAATGGTTACGAAACTTTTGGGACTAATTATTTTTAATTCGACGTGTTACTTGAGTGTAAGCCAACATATTAAATTTAGGTATACAACTTGAGTAATTATACAAATTCAAGTTGTATAGTTAAAGTATAAAAATATAAACATTTCGGTCAACAAACAACCATCACCAGAAACTCAGATCCGCTTTCCCGCGCAAAAAATCGCTTATAAAAGTCTCTTCTCTCAGTTAAGCCCAAAAAAGAATAAAAAAGGAGAAACGAATTACAATGTTAGGGTAAATAGATGGTTCTTTGTTCTCCGGTAATGTAAAAATATAAGCGCAAAAAAATACCGAGTACTCCTTTTTATAAAGTTTCTGCCTTTCTCCAGAAGTAGGAGTGGAGGTCTGTTAACCATTTGTAGGAGACCTGATCGGTGCAGCCTATCATATAAGACATATCTATGTTTCCCTCGATTGAGGGGAAACAAATTCCACCCGCCTGGTCGAGCACCCCTATAACAAGGTCTACTTTTTCCAGAAATCTTGTGAATTGGCTGCCATATTGTTCAAGTTTTTTAAACTGTTGCGTCTCAATAATGGATTTGGGGAGAATGATTCTTATGTCAACACTCTTTCCTGTGAGTTTTTCCAGCACCGGAAATACTCGGTGAAAAATCTGTCTGGACAGAGTCCACAGTCTGAATTGAGTCTCTTCCATGTATTTCTCTTGTATGTTAATAATTCTATAGACACCCTCCACCATCACTGAGTCTTTTAATTCTCCTAGTCTATGGATAAATTCGGGGGGGATAACTGTTAAATTGTGAGTCGCAAAGTAATCCCTATGTTTCGTTAAGAAATTGAATACGTCCAGTGATTGTAGTATTAGTTTACCATAGGGCGTTACTTCGTAGAAACCCTCAGAGGTTTTGTTAACGATTTTCTGAGCCGCCAACCTGTTAAGTTGCCTGGAAACCTCGGGAGTTGTTATATCCACCTCCCTCGAAATGTCAGATAATCTTCTAGGCGCCTCATTAATACGCATCAGTAAAGACAACCTCTCCACAGAAGCCAACTCAAACAGCAACTTGACAATCTCTTGCAACTAAAATTCAACCCCACCAGAACACATTCAAAATCATTCAAACTAATGCTTAAGAATTAATACTAATAATAAAAAGGTATTATAAATTGTTTCCTATCAAAAATTCCCCAAAATGAGGTGAAAAGAGTTTTGCCCATGTGTGTTGCTTAGAAAATTTATCGTGTTTTCTAACCCAATAAAAAAAGAAAAGTGGAGTTTTATTTCCCGGAGAATTTAGGTTGCCTCTTTTCTAGGAAGGCTGAGGTGCCCTCCACCATGTCTTGAGTTCCAAAAAGAATTCCAAACACTCCAGACTCTAAAACCAATCCTATGTCTAGTGGAACTTGGGTTCCAAAGTTGCAAGCGTACTTAGCCATTTTGAGGGCTACTGGGGGACCTTCAGCTAATCTGTTGACAAATTTTTGTACTTCTTCTTGGAATTTATCTGCGGGAACCACCTTGTTTACCAGACCTATGCGGTATGCTTCTTCCGCCGAAATACGATCGCCCAGCATGCAGAGTTCCTTGGCTCTTCCCAGACCTATGAGTCTAGAAAGTCTTTGAGTTCCTCCTGCACCGGGAATTAGTCCCAGCCTTATTTCAGGCTGCCCAAACGCGGACTTATCGGTTGCTATTCTGAAATCGCAGGAAATGGCTAACTCGCACCCTCCACCCAGAGCAAAACCATTAATTGCCGCTACTATGGGCTTGGGAAACTTCTCCATCTTCTCGGTGACTTCAACTATTTTTCTTATAATATGAAACATGGTGTTGGGACTTTTCCCTTGGAACATGGTTATGTCTGCTCCCGCACAGAAAGCCCTGTCTCCTGCACCCGTTAGGACTAGTACCCTAATTTCCTCATCATTCCAAAGCTTGTCCAGCACATCGCCCAATTCCTCTATCAGAGTTAGGGATATGGCATTAAGTCTTTCTGGTCTATTGAAAGTCACCCATGCAACAGGAGGTTTCTTCTCAAAAATTATGTCTTTATAACTGCTCATCACAAATCATCTCCATTGAATCAAATTAAAAATATTATAATATCTCTTGGTTTTTCTTTTTTTCCATCAAAAACACAAATAAAAATGAAAAAATCCCAGGAACGTAGACTTTTTATTCCTTTTTTGAAATTCGTCTTAAATATACTTGTTGAGAATAAAGTTTAAAGGGCGGCAAAGGAAGTTAAAACACAATTTCTGAATATGTTAGGAATTGATTTTCATGATGGATTATGATTTTGACGCGGTAATTGTTGGCGCTGGTATTGCTGGCCTGGGGTGTGGTTCACTTCTGGCTTCAAATGGTTTTAGGGTAGCTGTTTATGATGGGCTTAACTACATTGGGGGCCGCGCCACCACTACGAATTTTAGAGGTTATACCATTGACACTGGTCTCCACGCTCTTTCAAGAGGAGATGTTAGCTCTGTGGCGGATTTGTTGGCAAGAATAAATAGAAAAATTGAACTGGCGGGTTGGTCTGAGGGTGTGAGAGTCTGGGAGAATGACAGGTGGCAGGACATTTCGGAGCTAAGACAAGTTAGCCCTGCCCATAATGAAAACTTCAAGAGAGTGATTAAAGATGTCATCGAGATTAGCTACCAAGACATTGATAGATTGGATGATGTCTCACTTCAAGAATGGGTGGAAGGAATAACCGAGAATCCAGACGTCCACGACTTCTTCAACTATTTGGGAATGATGATTACCACTCTAACAGACTGGAAGGAAATGGCGGCAAGCGAAGTAATATACGAAATGAAAAAGAATCTGGAAAAGAAGGGACAACTTCTAACAGCTGGATTCCCAAGGGGAGGAACCATAAACCTAGTAAAACCAATGGTTGAAACAATTAGGGATAGAGGCGGCATAATCCTTACTGGAACCGGGGTAGACGAAGTGATAATTGAGGATGGAAAGGTTATAGGAGTCACCGTAGAAAATGTTGACGGAGACGCACCGAAAAACTTTGAGGACTGGTTGATTTACGACACCGAATTTTTGAGAACCAACACTGTAATCTGCGCGGTTCCCATATGGAACCTGGAAGCAATCCTCACATCTGAAGATTTTCCTTCATGGTTCATAAGCAAAATAAACAGCCTAGCCAGAGAAACCTCCTCAGCCATTGGATACATCCTTGGATTAGATGAACCCCTCTGGAACGATAAGAAATTCCGAATATCACTAAGCCTACCTCAAACCAATTTACCGCTCCAATGCTACTCCCCCTCAAACATAGACCCAGACTCTGCCCCAGAAGGAAAATTTCTTTTATCCATGGGCTGTCCCTGCGAAACCGAAAACGCCCTTGACAAATGGTGGGTAAGAGAAGGATTAGACATCCTATGGGACGACCTCAACTACATATTTCCAGGTTTGGATGAACATGTGGAATGGGCACTTCCTGCAAGATACGTAGGAATAGACGGTTTAGCCAAAAAACCCGGAATGGTGGGAAAATATAAACCAGATATCAAAGCTCCAGGAGTAGAGGGACTATATTTTGCGGGGGACACCTACCGGGGAAGAGGAGTGGGAATGAACGCCGCAGCGGAATCAGCCATGAACTGCGTGGAGAAGATACTTAAAGACAGAACATCAAAAAAGTAGCACTCCACCAAGAAAGAATAAAAATGATTCCCCCATGCAGCGCAGTTTTATTTTTTTAAATTTTTGTGCATTTTTTTGAATTTTTTGCAACTTTACATTGTATATTTGAAAAAATTTCAGGATCCAAACAAAAATTTTGGGTGAAGAAAAATTATGCGGCAAAGGAAATAATTTTTTGAAGGTGGGGCGCTACCCGCACCCCCTATTGTCACTTTTCGGGGTTTCTTAGGTTAGTACATTTCTGCTAGTTTTATGATTCTCTTTACTGGATTTGGGTGTGTGGAGAACAGTTCTGCAAACGCTGAGAATTTTCTCATTTTTGCTTGGTTTGCGAATTGTTTCACTTCGTAGGCGTCTAGTTTCCCGTCTCTGTTCAGATCTGCTTCAATGAGCATTCTGATTTCTCCTCTAGCCTTAGTGGGATCAGTTGCGAAAAAGGCTTTTACTCCCTCAACTTCATGGAGAGCTTTTTCATCTAGGTCCTTGCTTGCTAGCACCAGTTTGTAGAGTCCTGAAGCCAGGTTGTATGGCTGATTGGTCATTTCTGCGCTGCCTGCATCCGCATAGTATTCTCTTGCCCTGCTTACCCAGAGAACCAGTAGATTCGTTATAAAGTACATGACGAAGGCTGCTAGTCCAATTAGTACAGCGTACCCGGCGTTTCTATTTCCTCCAGATCCCATTCCGCCCCATACAAGGCTTAGGAAGATGTAGTAGCATATCAGGGGTATAACGCTGATAGCTGTTAGTACGATCATGTCCCGGTGAATTACGTGGGATAATTCGTGCCCTATTACGGCTTCTAGTTCACCGTCATCAAGTTTTTCTAGCAGGGGCTTGGTCACCACCACTCGAGCGTCGCTTTTCCATCTTCCAAAGGCAAAGGCGTTGGGAACCTTAACATAGGATACTCCTATTTTGGGCTTCTGTATTCCCCGCTTCCAAATTAAGCCATCCACTATGCGGTGCAGTCGGGGCTCCTCTTGGGGAGCCACATACTTCACCTTCATAGTCCAGCCGACAATGTAGGGACCTGTGAAGTACTGTATGCCCATGATGACTATGGCTATGATGACAAATATCCAGGGCTGGAAGTAGCCGAGCAGGTAGGAGATGCCAGCAAGTAATGCAAATAGTATTGAGAACAATAGCGCTATTACTAGGAACATTCTCAACTTTAAACCAAGAGTGCGCATCTATCACCCAACCTCTCATCCAATCTTTTTGTTTATCTTCCTTCACGAGAATGTAAATAGTTTCTGTTTATTAATTTTGCTATACGGCACTAAAATGAATTCTAAATTGTTTAACAGTATAGAAATAATCATAAATATAACATTTTAAATTTAAAAATAAAAAATAAATTTTATTAAAAAACCATTAACAAAATATAAAAAATTTACCAATGCAAGCACCACCAGTGAGTCTACTATTTATTACTTGGTGATTTGTTTTTAGTTCTTTCAAACTGTTAAATCCGCTTTTCCTCCCCCTGTCCGGGAACCTTTTTTTTCTACTCCAACCCCGCCCGGCATGAAAATCCACAAAAACAGGGGGTTAAACGCGCTTTCCCCCTCCAAACCACCACAGAAAGTTAACACAAAAGAATATAAAAATCAGAACGTCATAAAAGGTAGACTCGTTGAGCACCACCTAATCAAAAACGGATAATACCATCCGAAAAGTGAAAAACCACTTAATAAATTAACCCAATATTTCTTTGCCGGAATTTGAGAACAAAGCGTTTGTAAGACTAAAAGAGATAATTATCTAATAAGAACCCAAAAATCATTTAGAAAGTTGTATACGTAGAAAACGGCAGGTGCACATAAATAACAAATTAAAGTGAACAGTTACTCTTGCACATTTTTTAATTATTTAATTCTTCAATAATTTAGTAGATTTTAGGAGAAAAAAATAAATATTGGATAAATTAAAGAATTTTTAAAAACTGGACTTGAGGGTAAAAAATGATTGATCCCTTCTTTAATCAGCTTCGAATGATTCTCATGACGAACGGCGGATTCTTAACTGGCGAAATTATCTTTGGCATTGTAGGCATAATAATTGTGGCTTATTATCTGAGAAAGGGGGATCGCACTCCGTTCTGGATTTTCGTCTTTGGCTTCAGTTTATACGTTGTTGCTGAGATAGGCGCAGCCTCTATTGGCGCCCGGGAATTTAGTGCTCCGGTACAGCTTCTGGGAGGAATAAGTGTCGGATATCCTATTCCGTCTATTATTCTGGCTTTCCGTGAGGGAGGAACACCGACAGTTTTGGCTTTCCTTTTTGCGAGACACGCCTTCAGGAAGGAGTACAAGAAAGCTTTGTGGCCACTCATAGTAATAGTTCTGCTTTTGTTCAATGATTCGGTTCTCATGTTTATTGCCAGCGGAGGAATCCCGTCATTTCTGCATGTGTTTGGACCTCTGGGGGACCTGTATTCCAAATTCGTCTGGAACACTTCGGTTAGCGTACGTTGGCTCTTTAGACCTAATGCTGTAGGCTCATTTATATCTATGACTATTATTGGTTTTCTCGCCCTCGCAGCACTGAATGCTAGACGCCCCAGATATTGGAAGTTTGCTGCTTTCCACTTTTCTGCCTTCGCGTTTTACATTTTCTGGTTTGCCTGGACTTTGCAGTGGTGGGGTTGGCGTCGCTACGTGGCAATCCCCGTAATTGATCCCAGTATTTGGATGTCTGGAAGCTACGCAGTGTTCTTTGCCTACTACTGGATTATGAGTGGCCAGTCGTGGATGCCTTGGCTTGTTAACTTATGGCTTTATCCCGCTAGTTTTGGCGGTACAATCTTTTCCATATCCTTCGATGTTTTCATTGAAGCTGCGGGTTCACGTCTGTGTCTACTTACTGTTCCACTATTCCTTGGAATTGCCAGGGTGCCGGAATTGGAGTCAGAAAAGAATGGAGTTTCAAGTATGCAGGGCTGGCTATCCGCATTATACCTCTTCATACTGGTTGTACCTATTGGTCTAATTTCAATATGGTTGTCCAGTCTGTCCATGAATTTTCTAACCATGTTTACTGTGGGATTATGCTATGGTGTTACCCTTGTAGCCATTGCTTCGACAGTAATAGTAGTGATATATCTTATCTGGCGAGCAGTTAAGGGTGAACCTCTAAAGTGGTGGTAAACATTCTAATTCTCTCTTTTTTTATTTTAGAGAAGCGGACCTTTATTTCGGCTAAAAAGGTTTAGTTGCTTAGACTCGCTGGGAACAAGTTGTGTAGTGTGGAGAACCTTGTTTTTCAAAACGCTAGCTAGATGGCTGGTAGTGGTAAGCAGAATACCTTTTAGAGTGCTTGTATCGTAAGAACTGTTTCGAATTTGATTGGTGCTTAAACCCTCAATGATTTAAAAGGGGTCATAGTTAAAAATCAGAAAAATTTTGTTAATTGTGATAAGGGGTGTGAGAAGAGTTGGTGCAATCCGTCATGATTCCTTGGAGTGCATGGTATGGGAAAGAGGAGTATGTTCTTGAATTTCCTGACACTTGGAGTATTCAATTATTTTGTATGCGCGATGCGGAGGAGATTACTAGCCTGGAAATATTGGAAACTGCGATAAAAAACCCGATTGGGGCACCCTCTCTACAAGAGATTGCACGAGGAAAGAAGAATGCTGTGATAGTGGTGGAGGACATCTCCCGACCCACAAGAGCGGAACCCATTTGTGAAATTGTTCTAAAAGAGTTAAACGAGGCAGGAATATCCAATGAGAATATCACATTAATAGCAGCCCTGGGCGCACACCAATAATGTTCGGAAGATTTTTTGGGTAAGTTTTTTGTCTCTTATAAGCGCTTATTATAAGATATGGAAACAGATACTCTGTGTTTAATGAATA
>JAHAWU010000184.1 GCA_018383815.1 Candidatus Jordarchaeia archaeon
GGTTGGCATAGAGCACTTGCCTTGACGCCGCATGCCACCACAGTTGAAGATTTGTGGCATGCCTTGCACCTCCAGAGCAACATAAAAAGAGCCTAGAAGAATTATGGGACAACCTCGCTCAAAGGAAGTAGGCGTGTATTATAATTTATATTATTATTGTTTTGCGTGTGTATTATTTTAATTCTGAGATAAATAAGGTAGTAATTTTTGAGATTTTTCTAGTCTCTATGGTAGATTCTTATGTAAGGGCCGGGTGTAACAATTATGTACTCGTTTCCCAATTGAGCTATATCTCCATCTATTTGTCGGCTAACACCCCGTAATTGGTCAACGGCTCTTTTAAGTTCACTGTTTGACTGTACTCTTTGTATAAAGGGTTTAGCATGTATAATGACTATGTTTCCTGATTTCAGCTCTTCAGCTATTCTAGGAACATCTGCCAGTGTTAAAAGGGGAATTGATTTAATATACACAACTCCAGAATCAACTATTTCTTGGGCGACTTCTTTAGATTCGGTTTCCTCCTCGAAAACCCCAAGTTTTGATAAATATTCCTCTGTTCCCATTGCAGCATTGTTTTCTTTATCTAGGCACAAATTCTCTTCCTTTTTACCTGAAAATTTTTTCAGGAATTCCATTTTCGCGCACCAACCTCTTTATATGATGAATAAATGATGCTGTGAAGAATGCGATTAAGCCGTCTAAATGTGTTTTTGATTACTTTATTTATGACATCCCCACCTAAAAGGGTTTATATTACGTTTAGAAGACCGAAATTAATAATTGATTTTTATCATTTCGCGTTTTTTCCCCATCCATTCAGCGAAACGTTTTTCAACCATAAGCCTAAAAATCTCTTTTATGTCTTCAGGAGGCAGTGTGCTGAAATCTTCTTTTTCATCCATTATCTCAAAAAGGGTGAAGTCGAGACGACCAGTTCTTAGGGCCCATCGATAAATTATTTCGCACCATTCTTCCAGCGACCGCCAATAAATTCTCACTAAAGTTTTATTTTTATCCCACCACTTAATACTATTCTTCGAATTCATATACTCCAGGATGTCTCTAAGAGCCACCTCAGATAGTTTGTCGAAGGGCCTTTTCTCCATCATTTCAGCTACACTTATCAAATGTATGACCAAAAATTTTGCCCATTTCAACGTATAGTCGGACCAATCCCTTCTCCAAGACTCTAAAAATTTGGGATTTTCAGGTTTAACGTACATCCAAGGTTTATCCACCCAATCAGGCAGAGGAGCGATTCTTTCAACCACTTTAGGTGCTTCTGTAACGAAATCTTGGAATGTGATGGCGGAAGTTTCTGCTTCGTTCCCCTGTTTTATCAGTTGAAGCTCAGCTTTCAGTCTTTCAATATCTTCTCTGAGGAGCTCAATTTTAAGTTCGAGTGAATCTTGTTCCTCAAGTGTTTTGTCTGCTTTGACTTCCTCCAGAGCATTCGATTGCTTTTCGCCCCGTTTTTCAATTTTCTTTTCTATCTGTTTTTCCGCCATTTCTATCCCTGAATTATTAAAGTTATTCTACAGCAAACTCCTCAGCCCACTGTTTGAACTTAACCAACTCAGAAGGTGAAACAACAGGCTTTACTCCCCGCAGAGCCTCCAAAAAATCATTCCTAGAAACAGGTCGTACCTTTACGTTTTTATCATTTAGTGCACCGACCGCATCCAGTTCCCTTATAGGCATCATCAAAGCCTCCCTACATATCATAGCAATATCTGAACCAACATAACCCTCTGTTAGCTTCGCCAGCTCTTTAAAGTCTACATCCTTCTCCAGATCAACGCCTCGCGTATGAATTTTAAAGATCTCCTCCCTAGCCTCCTCCTCTGGCATACTAATGTAGATTCTTTTTTCGAATCGCCGACGGAGTGCAGGGTCGAGTTCCCAAGGAACATTTGTTGCACCCAAAACAACGATTTGATCCTTCTTATTTGAAGTAACTCCCTCCATCTCCTGCATAAGCTGAGTCTTCAACCTCCGTTCCCCACCCACCTCGTCTCCTTCACGCCTCGTCGCTATACTGTCAACTTCATCTATGAAAATTATTGCAGGCTGCTTATTACGGGCTGCAACAAAAAGTTCTCTAACAAGCTTCTCCGATTCGCCCAACCACTTGCTCACCAAGGTAGCTGCAGATACATTGAAGAATGTGGCTTTGACCTCAGATGCAACTGCCTTGGCAATTAGTGTTTTTCCACAACCAGGAGGACCAAATAGGAGTATTCCCTTCCAAGGCTTTCTCGCCCCCTCAAAGAGATCTGGACGCATCATTGGGAGAATAATAGCCTCTCTTAAAGCCTGTTTCGCAGAGTTGAGGTCTGCTACATCGCTCCACTTGATGTCTGGTTTTTCTGCAATTATTGTGTCAGATATTGCTTTTGACAGCTCGTCGTCTCCGGCTCCGCTTTCCTCTCCTGTGGCTATGCTAGACTTTATGGTGGGAGCTCTCCGAGGCGAAACCACAGCCGCTTTAATTTGTTTACAACGCTTTACATATTTTTCTGCCCGCTCGTAGTAAATTTGTCTCAGTTCTGGATTGTCTGTGAACTGCATACATCTGAGCAGTATGTCTGCGGCTCTCAAATATTGCTCATAAGCTTGTTTGTAATTTCCACGATTATCGTGTTCTATCGCTTCTTGGGCTATTTGGGTAGCGTATTTAAATAGTTTTTCTGCCATTTTTCCCCACTTAACTTATTTTTGCTACTATAATAATGGGTTAGCCGAAAGTTATTATTTTTTCTCTAGGTGCAAGCCATTTAGAAGTATTAGTCAGTAGAATTCTTTAAAGAGATATTTCTGGTTTACACACCGCAACTTTAAGTTGGAGGGACGTATCTCGCCAATGATTTCAGAAAACTTTTTGATAACATAATTTAGGTTTTGCCGCCTGGTTTTTCAACTATTGGTGTTTTTGGCAGTCTTTTGAAGGCGTAGTAAAACCTCTGGACAACTGTGAAATGTGTTAGGAAGGCTAGGAGTATTATAGTCCAATATATGATTTGATTCTGGGTAGGGAACCAGGATGTCAAAAACAGGCCCTGTACAAGAATCGCAACGCCTAATATTGCAAGTCTTTCAGGTCTTTCGGCTATTCCGATTCCCAGATTCTTTAAACCAGCAGCCTCTGCGCGAGCTCTAGCATAACTTACCAAAAGAGCCCCCACCATGGCGACAATTCCCCAAATTGGGTGGCAATAACCAGCGATAATTAAGGCAGCGAAAATGAATACCTCCGTGTAGCGGTCAAGCACAGAATCGAGGAACCCGCCAAATACTGTTATTTTACCTGTTAATCGGGCCACCAGTCCATCGAGTAAATCGCAGAATCCCATAGCGAAAATCGTTATAGAAGCTAAAATCAGTCTCTGCCACTCATTTATGAGATTAACTGGGTATATCATATTCCCCACAATTAGTACACTACCCACAATGGATAAAATGAATCCTAGGACAGTGATACGATTAGGAGTCAATCCAATCTTCACCGCACCATTTACAGCTGGCGTAAATGATTTTGTAAGAATTTCCTTAAATTTTCCAAGCAAACAATTACCTCCAAAGTGCATAATTATTAAAAAGAATTCAAATGGAAAGGACTTTTCGTATAATTTAAAGCTCACCTTCTTTATTGATAAGCTTCTCGTAACCTTTGAATAAGTAAGCCTCTATCAATTAACAGTATAAATGAGGCGAGCCTCGGACCCTGTTTTCGTCCAATTAATATCTGGTAGATCAATTCGAAAAACCTCCTCGAACCTAAACCAGCTTCCTCCTTAGCTATCCTATAAAGAATATTCTCTAATTCGCTCTCTGTAAATTCCTTCTCACCCAATCTATCAGCAAGGATTCTCAAAGCCCTCCTTTCTTCTTTCGTAAGCTGCTCCTTCAACGTAACAGGCACTTCATCAAGAAGTTTTAACTTGAACCTCTCGGGCGCATATTTATTAAGCCAAGCCTCAGCTTCCTTCAATCTCCTCTCAATTCTAATTTTATCAGTATCAGAAGCTTCGCCACCAAGAAGACCAGTAGATCTGAGCTTCTCTATAGCGTTTTCAACAAGATTTTCCTTGGGAAGAAGCTGAACCAGAGTCGCCGCATGAGCATATCTTAACTGGAAGGGTAGAATTTTAGGAGGCACTCTAAGCTGAGAAAGCTCATAACTGCGCCTCATCTCAAATTCTTCCTTTTTCTGAGGAACCCTTTCAGCGCCATAATACACCCTCTCTGCTTGATCATAACTTTCAACCAGTTCAGGAATCCGAGAGAAGTCTATAACTACTCTTTTCATTGGCTTATTTTTCAAGTAAAGATATCTTAGAACTTCTGGTTCCGCTATCTCCAACCATTCAGCGGGAGTAACACCCAAAAAGTCACTGGAACCCATATCACCCATATCTTTACCATCTACAGACCAACCAACCCATTCATAAGGAAAACCAAAAGGAGGCTTCCTCTCAAAGATTTTCTCAACTATCTCAGCGCAACTATCACGCGATCCCCCAGGAGTAGCATGATCCTTACCGTAAGGCTCAAAATTCACATCGAGAAGCGCCCACAAAGCCGCCCATTCGACACGCCAATTCAGCTTCCCATCTTCCATTCTTGAAATTCCCTTAACACCACAACTACTACAAACATACTCAACCACATAATCATCCAAATTCACACTCAAAATTTCATGTTGACCAATGGTAAGACACTCTCCACATAAAGGCTCAAAAGGAATCCAACCCTCAGGATACGGCTTTCTGCCACGATACTTGTTAATAATCTGTCTCAGCTCTTCCCTACGCTCAATTACCCTCCTAACCAGATTCTTCATCCCATCCGTCTTGTAAAGATCCGTAGTAAAAACAGGTTTAACCCCTATAGAGAAACTGTCTAAACAATCTCTAAAAGGATCCCAATAATGATCCACCCAATTTCTATGACAGCCAAAAGGATCAGGAACATCAATCAAACGCCTACCACGATACTGCTTAGCCTCCTCAATGCTGGAAAATTGCTCCAGCTGAGCACTCTTGCCCTTCCACTGGTCCTGAGTATAAAGAACCAAATAATGCTCAGCATCCTTACCCAACCTCAAAAACTCTTCCTTAACAGTATTAGTAAGAATAATTTCACCCCGAAGACGACCAAGATGCTGCAACCCAGAAACAGACATCCCACAACTACACACATAACGATTCAAGTCTCTCCAATACTCAATAATATTTTCCACTGTTTCATCTATCCAATGCCAATACTTCTCCAAATCACAAAACCCTTCTTAACAAATGTTATATCATCGGAACAAATACGCATTAGTAAATCTTTCGGAAAAAACCCACAAAAACGGACATTTTCGGGCTTAGAGTGATGGGTTTTTAAAGGTTAGATTGTTTAGCTTAAACCAGGTGGATTTTGAAAAACAATTGTGTGCTCATCGAGGTCGACTACGCACCCCCCGAAAGAAGATTGGGGGAAGCGTCAACCCCAACCAGCAGGTTTAGAATCGTCTGCCCCAACGAAGAAATGCAGAAGAGGGCGGACTTCGTGGGACTCCTCGACCCCCGCCTCACCG
>JAHAWU010000044.1 GCA_018383815.1 Candidatus Jordarchaeia archaeon
CTCAGCTCACTCCCTTTAGCCCGCCTCACAGCCCCACCACAAGGATACCAGAACATGTAGAGTAGAGAGAGGAACATACACCCCAAATGAGCACGGGAACACCAAAAAAGGCAAAACATTCTCCCAATGCCAATTATTTTTTAACAAGTTCGTCGTCTTTAGACGAGATTGGAAAGTCGGCTTTGGCAACCTTAGGGTTTGCACAATTGTAAAAGACTGATGGGCGCTCCCCCTTTTTGGGTCGAAGGAGAAGGGTCACGGCACTATTTTTGAACCTCTTCTTATGCTGCCACACATGCTTTTTTGTGGTTCTTTTTTGGTTGTCTTTAGTTTAGCAACTTTAAATTAGGGTTGTTTTCCGTTCTTAGTGTTGCTGAAAAAAGCTTGAAAGCTATTATTCCTCAAGGCAATAGGTAGAAAAAGTGGGAAAAGTGGCCAAAGAGGTTAACATTGTGAGGTTAGAGTTTTAGTGAGATTATGTATCCTCTTATGAGCTGGCTGAGGATGCTTTTTCGAATTATTTCTGGAAAGTTTTTGACGTACTCGTTGTCCCCATATTTTTCTAGCAGTTTCTGGTATACTTTTTCTTCGCTTTTTGTTTTTCTATAGATGTCCTCTATTATCTTCTTCCACTCTTTGGCCGTTTCTGCTGCCTTTTTCACCACCTGTTTTGCTTTGGGCTGCTTCTGAGTACCAAAGTGTCCCATGCACAGGTAATCGAAGTCGTAGCCTAGTATTCTGTCCAAAGATTTTAAGTATTCTTCATAGTTGAAAAGTTCGGGAAATGAGGGTGGCATGTAAAACTCGTATTGCGCGTTATAGTTGCAGACGGCGTCGCCCGCAAAAAAGGTCTTGGTTTTAGACTCAAACAATCCAATGCTTCCCGGCGTATGTCCAGGAAGCGCCACCACCTCTAAGCTTACTCCTCCCCCGAGGTTAATTATGTCTCCCTCCTCAATTATCTCCACGTTTTTCACTGGGGGGAATGGGCTGACTAAGCCTGCCGCTTCGCCATAATGCTTCTTTGAAGTTTCAAGAAAGTCGCTGGGGTCCTTTAGTATTTCAGCAGTTTTTTCTGAGGCTAAAACCATGGTAGTGGGCATTCGTTCCAGAAGTCCTGCAACTCCCGCACCATGATCATAGTGCTCGTGTGTAACAACTATGGCGCTTATGGAGTCTGGTTTGATTTTGAACTCTTCAAGGGTCTTTAAAACTTTCTCAGTGGTTTGGCTGGTTCCCGCATCAATTAAAAATATTTTATCACCCTTAACCACGTAGCATGTTCCTACCCTCGGCACCATCCACTGCTGAATGTCTATCTGGTAACAGTGCTCATTTATTTGAAAATCAGAATCTAACATATCTCCTCACCACACCAAGTGTACTCTTCTAAAACCTTCTATTTCAGGCAAATTAAGATTTCTCTCTCAATCCTTGAAGATAAATAAATTGAACCATTCACTTTTTAAGGTTCAGTTTTCCTGTCAAGTTATAATCAAATTTTTATAGCTGTAAAGCGATGAATGCTTTAAAAGGTTAAGAGGTGTCCTTTCTGCCTTCTTACAACTTTTTTGATAGGGCTTCATGTGACCTGTGCGGTCTATGTTTAAACCAGTGCCCCGTTTTAGAGATGCCCATAGACAGGGCTAAGGTAGAGTTTAAAAAATTGGTGGACGGGCAGGAAACCGAAGTACTAACCAAATGTACAAGTTGCATGTCCTGCAACAACTTTTGCCCCAGCAATAGTCGCCCCTACGAACTAATACTTTACCGATGGTATGAGCGCTATAAAGAGAAGGGTCTTCCTCTGGCGGCGAAGTTTTTCTTACCCTACCAGTTCCCAAACTTCGGCTCAGCATTATTGGAGCAACTTCCCGAGGACGAGAAGAAAACCGTTGAGTCCTGGGCCAAACTGGAGAAGCGGGAAGAAATATTTTATCCCGGGTGCAACATGATTTTCCTATCCTATCTCAGTTTCTCCAAAATTTTTGAAGACTTAACCTTTATGGGCTCCTTGGAACTATGCTGCGGAGAGCCATGGTACCGAATAGGAGCTCTGGAAGTATCAGAGCAGATTGCAAAAAAGCTTGAAAGGCAATTCCGAGAACTCGGAGTAAAGAAAATGATTACCCCCTGTCTAGCGGGCTGCAACATTTACAGGAACATTTATCCCCGCTTCGGGGCAAATTTTAACTTCGAAATCATCCCCGTGCTGGACTGGCTCTGGGAAAAATTGGAGCAGGGAAAGCTGAAAACAAAAATCAAGCTAAACAGGACAGTAACCATACATGACAACTGCCAGTCCAAACCCTTCGGAAACAAGTATTACGACCTCTCAAGAAAAATACTCCAAACCCTGGGAGCAAACATTGTAGAAATGGAGCACAACCGAGATAGGGCTCTATGCTGTGGTATGGCCGCCTTCGCCGGAAGCCACAGTGTAGATGACATACTAAACGCAGCAGTAAGAAGATACAAGGAAGCTGAAAACACTGGAGCCAGCGCATTAGCACTCTACTGTGGAGGCTGCCAATGGGTGCTCTCCATAGCAAAAATCCTAACCCAGGGGAAGACCCCCATCTTCCACATACTTGAACTAGTACAATTAGCCATGGGCGAAAAACCACCACACAGAAACATCGAGAGAGCCCAAAAAATCTTTGATTTAGCAATGCAAGAAGTGGTAAAAGTAGACCCCCAACAAAGATTCTGGCCCCAAAAAATAGAATAAAAACAGAAAAGGGACAAATGTGGAACCTTCAAATTTCAAGGTAGTTGACCAAGTATAGGAATGAGGTCAAGGCGTTGGCTCTACCGAATCCGTAAAATATGTCCCAGCCCTGAGGGCCCAAGTCATATTCTTGAGCTCCAGCAATAAGTGACCAGCGAATAACCGCAGCCTTAAGAATAGGCGGCACACCCTGTTCGTCGCATTGCTGTGCCAAAAGAAGAGCGATTCCCGCAACCATGGGCACGGAGCCACTAGTGTAGGGACCTGGGCCGGTTAGTTCTGGTTTTGGAAGGTACCAGTGGGGTGAGGGACCAATTGGACTTACAGGAGACCATCTCTCATCATCCAAACCCATGGTGGCTGCCACGGTTATTCCCCAGTCTGCGATTCCTGGCAATAATATTCCGCCCACACGGTTTTTTGAGAAATCCAAGTAGCCCCCGCCAGCCACAATTACCACTATGCCATTCAGAAACGCCCTGTCCACTGCATCAGTGAGGAACCCATAAATTTGGTCTCTGCTCCCCAAAGCCAGCGCAATCACAGTAATGTTAAAACGATTCTTATTCCTCACACACCAATCAATGGCTTCAGCCATATAAACACAGTTCATGTAGAAGGATTCCTCACTCCCCGACTTAATCTTAAGATCTACAATGTTAGCCTCCGGCGCTATCCCCTTTATGCCTGCCACAAGTTCAGCCACCTCTGTTCCATGCTTCAAGGGGCTTTCCGGAGTCAACTCACCCACTATTCTTGGATCCCCCTCCTGCCCCGTAAGAAAGTTAACCTGATAGATAACTCTGCCCCTTATATTACTGCTAAAATCGTTCACCCCAGAATCAACCACAGCCACCGTAGTCCCTCTACCCGTAACGTTCCAAGCCCTCAGTATATCCGCCCCAACAAAAAAGTAATAGGAATAATGAGAATCAATGTCCGGAGGAACCAGCGGCTGCTCACTAAACAATACATAAGCCAAATTAAAGTCCGCAACCAATTCCACCAATTTTTGCCTCAAATCCGTACTATTATCAGCGCTAACATTACCATAAACCGCATAGTAAGCCTTCTCAGAATAAACAGCGTATTTACCATTATGTGTCTCAAAAGTAAAGTATTCATTGTAGGGGGAGCTGTTTAGTTGTGACACGTAGCCCAGCGGTGAGGTTTTAAACCTCAGTATAACTGGAACACTCTGGGGGAAGCTCCCGTTTAGGTTAAGTAGAGTGGGATCTATTCTGTCTTCGAGGGTCAAGCTTTTCGGCGCTACACCCACTGATGCCAATGGTGCAGAGTTCACCCCAATATTTAGAGCCGGGATGGGCGCAATTAAAGCCAGTATCACAAGAAAAAGCACCATGGTTCTCGCGGAAGGCTTAATTATCCCCCTTATAGTGCCTATTATGTCCCAGCCAGATTTCTTAGCTACCGTGGGCATCGACACCACACCCGCCACCACCGCTAAGCTCAAATAAACCAGTATGGGAACCGTTGGGGTGGGAGTGGGAATGTAATAGTTGGAGGGCACAAGTCTGGAAAGCCCAGGGTAAAAGTAAATGTAGACCAAGAAAAGTATTAAGGCAACCGTTTTAGACTTTGAATTCTGCACATACACAGTTACCCCAATTGTGAAAAGAGTCATTGAGACGAACGTGTAAAAGTTGAAGTTAAGAGGAAAAATGCCATGGACGCGCCCCAAATCCAAAGAGGCGAGAATCGGAGAATACAAAATATATCGCTCCACCCATATTTGGAAGGGCACAAAGGCTAATGGGAGGGCCAGCAGTGTGAGAATAGTTCCTCCCACAAGCTGGTATCCCCTAATTAGGGGCGGGCTCTTATTAAAGCATATAACAACGCAGCCCAAGATAGCAAAGTAGACACCCACCAGCTCAAACGAATCAACCATGTCCAGCAAAACGCCCTGACTGTAAAAATAGCCAAAACCCGGAACAGCGTAAAAAGAATAGAAAGGAATAATGAGCATTGTCAGGAATATCATTACCAATCCAAAAACAATAGTTGCCGTTCCCAATGCTAAATAAAATTTTTCACCAAGCTTTTCAACCATTCTACCCCTCAAGAGTAAATCTGCAGTTAACACTAACGATAGGGTGAGAAAAATTGAGGCCAAAACAGTAAGCTGAGTTAAACCCGTATACCCATTATCCAAGTAAAAGGAAGCGTTAAACAAAGCCGTGTTAAAAGCAACGTAGCCGCTACTTCTCTGCACCACCGTCACACAAGCAACCAAGAAAACCACAACTTTACCCACATAGAGTAACCATGCTTCCCCCATTCTCAATTTTCCAATCAAAAACAAAAAAGAGGCAAAGAAACAGACATCACCAATAATAAAAACCAGAAACCCAAAAGTCCAAACCATCTCCCCATTAACCGAAACAGAAACAGGAGAACCCCCAAGAAAAGTCCAGGACAAAACCCGTCCCTCACACCAAGACAAACCCACCAAAGACAGAAAAACCCCCACAAAACATCCCACAAAACACCTATCCCTTAAAGAACGCTCAACCAGTCCAATTAATGCAATCACCCCACTACTCGCTCATCCACATAACTTTTAAAAAAACTTTACCATAGAGGAAAAACCAACAAAAAAGTGAACAGCCACCACACCCCCATAATTTTCGGCTACCATACCCCATAGCCCTCCTAGTTCAGGCAGCCCCCACAACCACCACATCTAATTCCTCAACTCCCTCTAAACTTGAAGCCCCCCTCTCCATAAGCCCCAAAAGACAAAAAAGGTTTCCACACACAAAAACCAACCAAACAAGAAAATAAGCAAAAAATCCACCAGAAGCAATTAAGCGCACCGTACTCACTCAATTTTATCCCAAAAATCCAAAAACCATTCCTCACCCCATTAATGCGGACAGCGTCACAGAAATAGAAGTAAAACCTTATATACAACATTATATACAAATAATAGTAAAACTTAGGGTAAGTGTGGTGTGGAGGAATCCCCAACTTGAAAAACGACACAAACTTCTACAACCCCCTAGTGGAAACGATGCCCAGAAAAGAACTCGAAAAACTACAACTAAACAACCTAAAAAGACAACTACAATACGTCTACCAAAACTCAGAATTCTACCACCAAAAATTCAAACAAGCAAACATTAAACCCCAAGACATAAACACACAAAAAGACCTCGACAAAATACCCGTAACCACCAGAGAAGAAATCCAACAAAAAATAAAAGAAACCAAAGACCCCCACGGCGGCAGACTCTGCCAAACCAGAAACGAGCCCCTAATAGCCTTCTCACCCGAATTCCCCCCAGAAGGAGAACCCATCTACCTAGTCATAAACTACAAAGACGCCCAATTCGCCGTCGAAACCCTAACCCGACAACTAGTAATGATAGGAGTAAACAAAAACGACCGAATACTACACATGTCCTGGTCCTGGAACCCCATAAACTCCTTCCTCTCCCCCGTCTACAACAACTACACAAACCAATCAGTAGGAGACATACTAAACTGCACAATACTACACACAGAAGAAGTAGGACCAGACGCCCCCCGAGCACTATTCACCTCCAAATTCTTCAAACCCAGCACCGTCATAGCCCCCCACCTAGCACTACTAGGAGTAAAAATGGAAGCCGAAAAACAAAAAATCCCCATAACCTCCCTAGGCTACAAAATAATAGTATTCAGAGACCGCAAAACCCTACCCAAAGCCGAAGACAAAAAAACCGCTCAAAAAGAATGGAACGCACGCACCCAATCCATGCTAGACATCCAAGACAACCTCTTCTACGCCATGGACTGCCCACAACACAAAGGACTACACGCCTGGGAAGACATGTACCTAGTCGAAGCAACCCACCCCCAAACCGGAGAATCTCTACCCCCAGGAAACATTGGAAAACTCACCATAACAAACCTATTCGCAGAAGCCGTACCCCTCATAAGATACCAAACCACCATCGACTGCAAAATAGAAACAGAAACCTGCCCCTGCGGAAGAACACACGCCCGAATAATACCCACAGACTACTAAAAAATGGAGGGACAAAAAATGAAAGAAAGCGAATATTGGAACCCCCAAGTAGAAACCATGCCCCGAAACCAACTCAAAGAAATCCAACTCAAAAAAATAAAATACCTTGTTAACTACGCCTACCACAACTCCAAATGGTACCACAAACTCTACGACGAAGCAAACATAAAACCCGAAGACATAAAAACCCTAGACGACTTCAAAAAAATCCCCTACTACCGAAAAGACGACATAAGACACGAAACCGAAAAAACCGGAGACCCCTTCGCAGGAATCCTAACAGTCCCCCTAGAACGCCTAGTAAGCATACACCCCTCAACAGGAACCACAGGAATACCCACATTCATGCCCTACACCCAAGACGACCTCAAAATCATGAGCGACGTCGCCCTCAGAAACCTCTGGATGATGAAACTAAGACCAGGAATGAAAATGATAGCCAATCCAATGAACTGGCATTGGTTCGCCTGTGCCTATAATATGGGTTTTCAGAGGTTGGGTTTGTCTTGGGGTATTAATGCTTGTATTCCGCATCCTGTGACGGCTCCCCACATGTATAATGCGATTGTGAGGCTTAAGCCTGACTTTGGAGTTATTGTGCTTGATTTGATGCTGGGCTTGAATGATTTGTGTAGGAGGCTGGGTGTGAAGCCCAAAGAGGTGTTCTCTTCGCTCAAATATGTCTTTGATGGGATGGGTGAGCCTGTGACGCCTGAGTTGAGGAAGACTTTGATTGACATGTGGGGTTTGGAGGATCTTTGGGATGCTGGTGGCGTTGGTGATGGTTTGTTGCCGGTTGCGGATTGTTTTGCGCATCTTGGTCAGCATGTTTGGGATGACTATTACTGCATTGAGCTTATTGATATGGAGAGTGGGGAGCCTTTGGGTCCGGAGGAGCGCGGCGAGTATCTGGTTACGAATCTTTTTGTGCTGGGTCACCCCTATGTAAGGTTTGCTACTGAGGACTTTGCCTATATGAGTGAGAAGGAGTGTGACTGTGGGCGAACCCATCTTAGGCTCAGGGTGTTCTCGAGAACCAGTTGGGTGTTTGACATTGCGGGCCATAAAATTAACCCGTACGATGTGCGGTTGGTGCTTGAGAAGTTTCCGGAGACCAGAGAGGGCTCATTTACCATGTACAAAACTAAGGGTAAGATGGACAGGTTGAGGTTGAAGGTTGCCTATGACAAAGAGTTGACTAAGGATTTGGATGATTTGACTCGCCGTGTGAAGGAGGCTATTAGGAAGGATTTGGGTGTGGATTCTGAGATTGAGTGGGCTACCTGGGAGGAGATTCCCAAGATTTTCCACAAGATTCAGAGAATAACTGACCTTTCAAAGGAGTAGCCCTTTTCCTTTTTTTATTTTTTTGTTTTTGTGGGGTTTGTGGAAATCGGGAAGGTTTGGTTATTTTGTAGTTGTTGAGATATTTAGTCTTGTTTTCGTGTTTATGTTTAAATTTTGGTGACAAGTCTTGAGTTTTCTCTCCTTGGTGGGTGTTTGGTTTGTGGGTTTTTCTCGGAGGGAGGTTTGATAGGGGTTGCTTAGTTTTTTGGATAGTTTTTGTTTTTTGTGGTGTATTCTGTTTTAGTTTCTTTGGTGGTTTTCTTTGCCTTCTGTTTTTTTGGGTGTGTTCGTTGGGGGGAATGGGTTAAGTCGTGGGGGGGTTTCATGGTGGGGGTGTTGAATTTGTGGGGATCTTTTAGCCTTTTTTTGTCTGGGTAGCTTAAGTGGGGCTGCGTTTGTGGGTTTTGTTTTGTTGCATAATTTGTTTTTTCTAAAATTTTATTTTGGTTTATTTCAAATTTTTTAACTGTGTGTTTTAGGGTTGCAAAATGTTCATTGGGGTGGGTATGTGGATTGAAAAAAAGGGGGGTGTTTTTTATCCTCTTATTATTATTGCTGTGGCTATGTAGAGGGGTATGCGGGCTATGAATGTGTGGAAGGCTATTTGGGGTCCAAGGAACATTAGGATTGTTAGAATGATGCCTATGCCTGCAAATGCTTTAGAGATTATTTTGTGTCCAGTTTCGTTTCCTAGGGGTACTTGAATTATGTCTGCGACTAAGAATATTATTGCTGCCGCTACGAGTCCTGAGTACCATAGTAGTATCATGAATTCTCTTGAGGACATGTATAGTATGAGTTGGAAGAGGACGAAAAGTGTTACGAAGAGGCTGGTGTTAAGGTAGGGAAGCATGTAGGGCAGGAAAGCTGCGAAGAGCGTCATGTTTATCGTGTAGCCTTCCAGGTAGTGAATGTAGAAGTTGGTCCACAGAATCCATGCAATTGCCGTTGGCAGACCAAAAAGAGCAATTATAAAGCCTGCCAGTCGGGGTGGTTCGCTTTTCTCCTTTCCCTGTTCCTCACTCAATGTAAACACCTTCGTTTCTAACTCGACAATGTTAAATTAGGTTCGTTTCAGTTTCTGGCATTACTAGAAAACAGCGGAAAAAGCCATTTTCATTCACCATAAAAGAAAAATTAGGGGAGAAACAATCAGCAATAAAGTAAATTTAACATTGTCGAGCTAAACATATTCTCGAACTTTTTTAACATAAAGTTTTCGGCGTTCCAATCTGGAAAAAATGAGCAACATGGTGTTTAACAAGAATTCTGAATAGAACGTGTTAGTTTAAGGATTGGGTTGTTTGAGTTGCTGGAAGAAAACAAGGTTTGCCAGTATGAAAGTTAGAGAGAGTGTTGTGAATGCGGCCCATAGAAATTGTAAGCCTGCAAATAGCGTGAATCCCGTAACTATGGCTAATACTCCCGACGCCGAACTTAGTTCTGGCTCTTCCAGCCTTTTCCTTAAATGGATGAGCGTGAATCCAAAAATGATTATTGCAAATCCCGTTATTGCGAAGCCCAGCCATAATGCGGGTGTGTTAATGTTGGGCACTCCACTTATGAGTATGATGGATTGGGTGGGGTACTGTGTGAAAAGCTGTGGGGAGATTAGGGATGTGTATGTTGGAGTGTTGCCACCCATAGTGGCTCCAGAAAGTAGTAGTGCTGCGCTGGGGAGGGGTGTTGTGGCTCCGACCGCTGTGCTTATTATTCCTAACTTTTTCTCTCTTCCGATTAGTCCGTAGAGTCCTATACCTGTCAAGATTAGGGGGAGGGCTAGGGCTACAGATAGAATGAGGGTGAGCCATACTAAGCCATCCCTTAAGTTTCCCACGTGGATGTTTAGTGAGGCTGGGATGCAGGGGTGTTCAAGGATTCCCGGAAATATAATTGGAAGGTTTTGGGTGAGAACTGTGAGGTCACGCATTCCTGCAAAGCCATAGTACGTTATGCTCCAAACAATTCCTACTAGGGTTGCCTCTACCCCCAGAACTGTACCTAAAACTCCCAGTGTGACCGCTTTGCCCATTACCTTTTCACCATTACCCTAAACATCACTTTTCCCTTTTTAAAATATAGCAATTCTTTGCTGTGTTGCATAATTTTACTTTTTTAAGTAGGTTTATTAGGTTGTTGAAAATTTTTCAAATTAACAATGTAAAATTATAAAAAATTCATTAGAATATATAAAGAAATTGAAAAAATGAAAATTGTACAACACAGCACAATTCTTGTAATCTCATTTTTAGGGACTGATTTGGTGTTACAAAACTTTTCGTAGGATAAAGCCTTCAAATCAAAGCAGGGTTACAAATCTTGTTAAAAGACTTAAAAAAATAGGGTGGGAGTTATTTTAGGCTTGTTCTCTTGCTTGGAAGAATATTAGGGCTGACATTATGAAGCTTACGAAGAGGATGATGAACGCTAGCCATGGTACTAGTACTCCTGCGAATAGGAATATTCCGCTGATAATGTAGAGTACTCCTGCTGCTACAGCCAGTCCCGGACTGGATAGCGTTTCCCTCATTAAAATGAATGTGGCTCCAAAGATGATTACTGTTATTCCCAAAACGAGAAGACCCAGCCACAGGAGGGAGGTGTTAACGCTGGGCACGCCACTCATAAGGACGAGGAACATTATTTTTCCCGGGTTAAGAGGCATAGAAATGATCCAGCCTAGATTCATGAGTACCCATATTGAGGTGAGTGTATGTGTGGTGCCGCCTGCTGCTGCTCCTAAAATTAATAGTAGTAGGATTAGGATTGCTGCAATGATTCCAATCACTAGGCCAACCGTGCCCATGGTTTTTCCTTCTATTTTTCCGATTCCGTAGAGCCCCAAGCCCACCAGAATTAGTGTTATGAGCAGTAGTATGGCGAGAATAGCGGTAACTCCCAAGAAGCCACTTATGGCACTGTTCAGTTGAAGATTGTGGAAAAAGCCGATAAAGAAGGTAAGTTCCTCAAAAACGTAGAGCATGTTCTGTATGGTAACAGCTGTTTGGTGTAGGGAGGCTAGAGCGTAGTATTGGAGGCTCCACAGGATTCCCACAATGGTTGACACTAAGCCTATTACAGCCCCAAAAACTCCAGCAGTAATTGAATTGCTCATAATTCCTCACTTTCCTAAGTGCTATACTACTATCCTTGTTATTAGAAAATATACTTTTTTCGGTGTCTGCAAAAGTGTTTAAGACTCTCTCTTAGGTATGCTGGCGCAAATTGTGTTTTTAATAATTTTTGTTTGAAAAATAGTTGCGTAATCTACCTTTTTTAGTCTTCTTTTCTTAAATGAAGCCATAATAACCCTTTTTTTTAAAAACAAAAAAAGACCTAAAAATTTTTTAAAAACACCTCCAATTCAACTAAGGAGGAAGGTGGTTTTTACGCAAAAATGGATTTTGGTTGAATCTAGTACTTAATTTTGTCCATATCTTGGCATGTGTTGTACTTCATAATCGGTAAGGTTACAAGTTTCCCACGCTGAGAAATCTGAATTGACATAAGAGTATACTGTATGGTAGAGTGTTTTTGTAAGTTAAAATTTTGTGTAAGCGTTTCAAGTAAACTCTGATGGTTGATCGAGTAATTTTTGCCGATTTTTTAGGTGCATTTGTGGTGTGCTAAGAGTTATATGGGGGAAGGGTGTCTATTATGTTTAAAGTATGGGAGTGTTAGTTGAGATGAAGGTTACAGAAGTTAAAGCTGAGGTGTTGAGGCTTCCTTTTAGCATTAAAATCGGTTCAATGCCCCGCATCAATGCTTCGGGAACTCTGGTGACGGTTAAAACGGATGAGGGAATTGAGGGCTACGGTTTGAGCCACTTTTCTCTCAGCGATGAGGTTCAGGTAAAATTTATTGAGGGCGCACTATCAAAAATGGTTGTGGGCAAGGATCCCTTCATGATTGAGGATATTTGGAGGGAAATGTACAACAATAGTTGGAGGATTCTTTTCGGGGTGGGGCAGTCCATTAGCGCAGTTGAGGTGGCATTATGGGACATCATTGGCAAAAGTCTAAAAAAACCAGTTTACAAATTGCTGGGAGGCTATCGGGACAAGATTAAAGCCTATGCCAGTTTCGCCTTCGCCCTGGCCCCAAAAGCGGCCGTGGGTATGGCCAAAGCTGCGGTTCAGAAGGGATTTAAAGCAGTGAAGCTCAGAATCGGGGAGGGCCTTATCAAGGATGAAGAAATAATCAAAGCAGTTAGGGAAGAATACCCGGACCTGGGAATTATGGTCGACGCCAACTCTGCCTACGAATCAGCTAAAGAAGCGGCTGAGCTGGCAAACATTTGTGAAAGCTACGATGTAATTTGGCTGGAGGAACCCCTACCCTCTGATAATCTGAGAGGGCTTTCAGAGCTCCGCGCCAGATCCAATGTAGAAATCGCGGGGGGAGAAAACGATTTCGGGCTGCGGCGATTCAGAGAGATTCTGGAGGCTGAGGCGTATGACATAATTCAGCCAGACGCCACCAGAAGCGGGGGAATACTGCAGGTTAAAAAAATCTGCGCTTTAGCTGAGGCTTTCGGCGTGCGTGCAATTCCCCACATTTTCGGCTTCGGACTTATAATGGCGGCAAACATCCATGTGATTGCGTCAAGTTACAATTCAGATTGGATGGAGTTTCCCTTCTATCCCGACGAATTTTACCTCCTAAAAACACCGATAAAGCTTGAGGACGGATACGCTGTTGTGCCCCAAGAGCCGGGTTTGGGTGTGGAATTGGACTGGGAAGCCTTAGAAAAATACAAAGCTAAATAAACAACCCATTTTTTATTATTTTTTGTTTTTAACCAGCGATTTATGTTTGTAGATTTGGATGGTGGCTGCTGTCTTTTATTCTTCAAAGACTTTGATTTTTATTCTGTTGAATTCTTTTACGGTGATTGCTCCGGCCTCGTAGGCTTCTATGGCTACTGTTATTTCCTCTAGTAGTTTTCGCATTTTTTGGAAGTCTTCACTTGGGATTTCTGGGTTTTTTTCCAGTATGTAGAATTCCTTCCAGCAGCGTTCTAGGCATTCGTGTATATCTTCTGTTTTCCCCTCGTCTATGCGGTTTAGCAGTTCGCTTAGGTTTTGGAATAGGGGTTTTGTCAACATCTTCCGCCCTCATAATAATTTTTGATCCATGCCCATGCATCCATGGCCATAATCATTTTGTATCTATGCTATAAAATTTGTTTCACGCCCTTATAATCTTTATGCAACCCTTCAACTATAATCACATATTTTTAAAGGATTTTTTATAGTGCTTCTAAACTCAACATATCCAAGAGCTCTAATGTTTACCTTCCTCTTAAGTTTATATACTCTCCTAGTATCAGCAAAGTAATATTAAAACAATCAAGATGAAACTTAGATAGCGTTCACTTCCTCTTTCCCTACCGTATTAGACTATTTAACTTCCACTAAAACCGCCCCCCATATTCTGTGGAAATACATATATTCTAAATTATTCATCTTGAATATAACTTTGGTATAACCATTACGCGGGATAAATATGGGAGAGGCTATTCTCTTTATGGGTTGCATGTCCCCCTATCGCAGACCAAACATAGTTACCACCACAAAAAATATTCTAGATAAGTGTGGCGTCGAATATAAAATTTTGAATGACGAGCCCTGCTGTGGAGGCTTCCTCTTTAGAACCGGGCAACTGGAAGCCGCCAAAAAAAGAGTGCACAAAAATCTGGCATTCTTCAAATCCAAGAGGGTTGATGAGATTTTAACCTTCTGTCCAGGGTGCTACAGAGCCTTCACATGTGACTATCCCAACATTGAGCCCAGCTTTAACATAGAAGTAAAACACATCTCACAGTTTCTAAAAGAATTAAAGGATAGAGGAAAGCTGGTTTTAAAGAACCCCCTTCCTATGAAGGTGACTTATCATGACCCATGCCACCTGGCAAGACACTGTGGAATATATGATGAGCCCCGGGAAGTTATTAGGGCGATACCGGGAATAGAGTTCTTCGATTTAATTCGCTCCAGAGAGGATGCGAAGTGCTGTGGGGCTGGTGGAGGTGTGATGTCTGCCTACCGCGAAAACACTGAACGCTCAAGCGAAAAAAGGATAAACGACGTATTAAGGCAACAGGGAAAGATTCTGGTCACCACCTGCCCCTTCTGCAACCTATCTTTGGCAAATGCCGCGGAGCGAATGAAAGTCAACATTGAGGTGCTGGATTTGCCAGAGATAGTTTGGAAAGCCATACGTTGAGGTGTTTGGAAATGTCCAAGGAAGCTCACACATATGTTCAAGAAAGGATAAAGAAAGCGGTTCAAAACAAGCCAGTCATGGACTTCTTCGAGTTCGGACTAAACTTCAAGTATGAGCAGATAATGAAGAAAATGCCCAAACTGAAAAAACTCAGCGAAAAGTACAGACAAATAAAAGAGTACTCCATAAAAAATTTGGACGAGCTGGTAAAAATCGCCAAAGAAAACCTTGAGAAAAACAACTGCCAAGTATTCCTCGCCAAAACCGCTGAAGACGCCAAAAAATACGTGTTAAAGGAGACTGAGGGGGTCGACCTAATCACAAAATCCAAATCCACAACAGCCAAGGAGTGCGGAATAATAAAAGCCCTAGAAGAAAAAGGAATAAAGGTAATCGAAACCGACCTGGGAGACAGAATAATACAGCTCAGCGGGGAAGAACCAAGCCTCCCGGTAGGCCCAGGAGTACACATACCCCTCACCAAGGTCGCAGAAGTTTTCACCAAAGAAGTCGGATACGAAGTAAAGCCCGACTTCGAACCCATACGCCAAGCAGCCCGCGCCAACATGCGCGAAAAAATGCTACAGGGCAAAATCTGCCTCACAGGGGCAAACGCCATAGGAGCCGAAGACGGCATAATAGGACTAATAGAAAACGAGGGAAACATCAGCCTCATAACACGCCTAGCCGACAAACACATAGCAGTGGCAGGCATAGACAAAATTGTACCCGACTGGGAAAGCGCAACCACAATCATCAAAAGCATGGAACAATACCTGGAAATCACCGGAACCTACACATCATTCATAAAGGGACCATCAAGAACAGCAGACCTCCAAGGAATAAACGTTCTGGGCATGCATGGAGCCCAAGAAGTCCACGTAGTTCTAGTCGATGATTGGAGAACCAGAGCCAAAAATGCGGGATTCGAAGAACTACTATACTGCACAAATTGCAGCGCCTGCTTCTTTGCTTGCACAGCAGTTTTGGCTGGTGGACTGGCCTACGGCTCAGAGGCGGTTAAGGGAGGCATAGGCATTGTGCGTAGCGCTTTCTCCGAGGGCATCGAGGCTGCTGTAAGAAACGGACTATTCATGTGCGTTGGATGCAAAGCCTGCATTGAGTTGTGCCCGGGTAGAATAGACGTAGCGAGTATGCTTGAAAGACTGAGGGCAATAGCAGTAGAACAGGGTTATGGAGTCCCCGCCCACCTCAAAGTTGCCGAAAACATGGAAAAATATGAGAACCCGTTTGGCGAACCCAGAGAGAAAAAGACAGAATGGATGAAAACGAAAAAATAAATCAACTTTTTTATTCTTTTGTTTGCAAAAGGTGCTACTCTAAGGAAAACATGAAAACCTTTCTCCTAAAAGAGTGAAGACTAAGAGTGATGAAAATTTAAGTCTGCTTCAGAAATCTGGATAGAATACTGCCTATCTCCTAGAAGTGTGGCTTGGATTTTCTGATGCAGGGCCGCCCTAGTTCTTTTTTAGAAGTGCTTTTTTCTTTTGCCCTCTTATACTGCGTCGGTTTTTCATCTCTGTAAATCCTGTGGATGTGGAAGGGTATCTAACGCTAAAAATTGGGGGAATGATGTTAAACTATTCTTTTTTGGGAGAGTTTAGCCAGCCCTAGGTGTGCCTCTAGGTTTATGGGTATTATTTCGTTGGGGTCTATTGGTACGTCAATTATGGCTGGTTTTCCGCAGTTTAAGGCTTCTTTGACTGTGTCTTTTATTTCGCTTGGGCGTTCCACTGTCCAGCCGCGGGCGCCGAAGACTTCTGCGAGTTTGGCTAGATTGGGATTGCCATAGTCGCAGCCGTAGGCTTCGCCGTACACTGCTTTTTGGAATAGTTTGGGGGTTCCGTAACATCCATTGTTGAGGATTATTGAGACCACGTTTAGTTCTTCTCTGACCGCTGTTTCTAGGTCCTGTATGGTCATCATGAAGTCTCCTTCGCCTATTATGCAGATTACTGGTTTATCTGGTTTGGCCACTTTTGCGCCTAGTGCTGCTGGGAAGGCGAAGGCCATTGCGGCAAAGTTAAAAGCGGATATCTGGGTGCGGGGATGGTAGATTGGAAAATATTCTGCTGCAAAGGCGTGATGGTTACCTGAACCTATGGTGATAATGGCGTCTCTTGGAATTATTTCCCGCATATCGGTTAATAGTCTCTGGGGCTTTATGGGCACCGCATCTGACCTGTTTTGGGTGTGCCACTTTTCCACCCATTCTCTCCTTTTATTTTCTAACTCTGAAATCCAAGGAGCGGTTTTCTTGGTGAACCTTTTCTGTTTCAATATCTTTAGCATTTCTGAGAGTACCAGTTTTGCGTCTCCCACTATTCCCAGCTTGCAGGGATAATTTTTCCCTATAACTGTGGAGTCTATGTTTATGTGGATGAGTTGGCCTGTAATAGGATTATTCATGAAATACATGGTGTTTACAGAGACGCTTGCTCCAATGGCAAGCACCAAATCTGCCCTAGCCAGTGCATAATCGGCCGCACCTTTTCCACCATAGCTTCCAGCCATACCAAATGAGAGGGGGTGATCTTCGGGGATGACTCCCCTCCCGTTGCCCGTAGTTACTACAGGTATCTCAAGAGTTTCAGCAAGGGTTCTGAGTTCCTCCCAAGCCTCAGACCACATTACACCAGCACCAGCTAAAATGAGGGGAGAATCCGCTTTTAGCAGAAGATCTACAGCCTCCTCAATTATGCCTGAAACCATATAGCTCCTACTTGCTTTAACTTGATAGTTTAGATTTACTTCCCCCACCTTGTCCCACAGGTCTTCTGGGACCTCTAAAAGTACTGGGCCGGGTCTACCACTTCGAGCCAAATGAAAGGCGTTAGATATTATGCGGGGTACGTCTTCAACCTTCATTATCCGCTGCTGCCATTTTGTTATTGGCTTAAAAATAGCTATTTGATCCACCTCGTCGAAAACGTCCCTACCGATGAAGTCTGACCTTACCTGCCCAGTTATAAGAATCATGGGGGAACCATCCTTATAGGCGTCTGCTACACTTAGAACCGCATTCAACGTTCCGGGCCCAGCAGTTGTTTGACAAACACCGACTTTGCCCGTAACCCGAGCGTAACCATCAGCCATGCTTGCCGCTGTTTGCTCGTGCCTGGTTACTATGTAGTTTATGCTTTCATCCTTGCCCAGCTCGTAGATTAGTCTGCTTACCGCGGTTCCCACCAGTCCGAAAACATGTTCCACACTGTGTCTCTTAAACATCTCAACTATTGCTTTACCCAAATTTAATTGAACCATCAAAAAACCTCTTCAAATCCTATAAACTAAAATAAAATATATTATAGCTTAAAAGACTTCGCCAAAAATTTCCAATCAAAATTTTGCTCCAAAATATTAAAAATAGTAAATTAAGCATAGTTTGATTAATGTGTTTATTCCTCAAAATGGTTGTGTCAATACTGTTTGGTGGTGGAGAAAATTAACTACAACCACATTATAATCGAAAAAATGGACGGCGTAGCAAAAATAACTATGAATCGTCCCGAAACATTAAACGCTTTACATGAACCCATGAACCTAGAAATTATCTCCGCACTAAGAGAGCTGGACCAGGATGATAGTGTCAAGGTCATAGTAATTACTGGCGCGGGCCGAGCCTTTAGTGCGGGTGGAGACATAAACCAAATGCAGAACGTGTACCACAAAATCGACCCCCTAGAACTTAGAAGAAAACTACAGAAGGGAGTGAAAACCATAGTTTCTACCATATGGAACATGGAAAAACCAATCATCGCAGCGGTAAACGGTCCAGCCACTGGAGCATCCTGCAACATAGCTCTTGCCTGCGACATTGTGATTGCCTCTGAGAATGCTCGTTTCGGAGAAGTTTTTATCAGGGTGGGGCTGGGTCCCGATGGAGGAGGAAGCTACCTACTCCCAAGAATAGTGGGAATTCACAAGGCAAAAGAACTCTTTTTCACGGGCCGAATTATTGACGCCAAGGAGGCAGAGCAGCTGGGCTTTGTAAACAGGGTGGTTCCCCCAGAAGAGTTAGAATCCACAGTGATGAGCTTTGCGAAGGAGTTGGCACAAATGCCCGCCAGAGCATTGGGTGTCGCAAAGAAAGCTGTTAACGAGTCTCTAAACCTAAACATGGAACAAGCACTAGACTATGAAATGACACTGCAAAGCTTGTGTCTCAAGACCGAAGAGAATAAAGTAAGGGTGAAGGAATTCCTTGAGAGAAAAAAGAAAACCGACTAACCACTCCTTCCACCCAAAAGGATTGAAGAAAAGAGGAGTATTGCCCTTCGACCCGTTTCTGTTATTTGAAGAGTTCCTTTCCACTAGCTCTTATTTTCTTGGCGCTTTTGACAGCGTCTTCGTCTTCAGATTTAGCTTTTGCCACTAATTCGTTGAGCTCCCTTTGTAGAACATTGGAGACATTCCCCGCCTCTGGTGCCATGGGAGCTGCCGCTATCTGCTTCTGGAACCCTCCTAGTATTTCCTTGACTTTTTCTGCTTTGCCTTGGTAAGCGGCTCTTCCCGCCTGCTGCACCCTCATTGCTCCCGCAATTTTGGGATTGTAAGTTTTTGTAAACTGCTTCTCGTCGCCAGTTTTTCTGACTTTTTTTGTAACTACTCTTAGGTGTCTTCTTCCTTGAGGGTCTATATACTGGATTTGTGCTTGGATTGGAACCTCTTCTTCCTTCACTTCTTTGGAGGTTTGCATTTCGAAGTAAATCTCTCTGTCCTCTGTCACCCCTCCTAGTCGGATGGGCTCCTCTGGTTTCGGTGTTTCATAAGCTGTTCCGGTTACATCTACAATTTTTAGGCTTGGTGGGGTAAGCATCTTTACTTCAACTTCTCGGGCTATGTAGCCCTTTCCACGGATTTCGGCAAATGCTCTCTCAATTTCCTGCGTGGTTACGTAGTAGATGTCTCCCCCGGTTTCCAGAGCCAGGTCTCCTAAGGTTTTTAATGCTAATCTGCTCTCAGTCGCTTCCTCACGGACCCCCACCACGTCCACTATTATGTTACTGTACTTGCAGCTTCCCGCAACCTCTTTGTAAAAATTCTTCCCCGCGGTACTTGGGCTCTCAAGGCTTCCGAACCCTGTGTTCGCCAAACCGTCTGTGAGCAGGAGTAGGCGTCCTCCTCCTCTCATTTTGAGGAGGGTGTATCCTCCAAGGAGTCCGGGTCCTAGGGCGGTCATATCCATTGGTTCAAGTTTGGACACGGTTTCTATCCATTTGTCTGCTGTTTTTTCTACTTCTAAAAAGTCATATTTTGCTCGACTGAACTTTTCTGCCACTTTTTCCTGTGAGTGAAGGTCATCACCCGACACTGATAGGGTTTTTCCACCTTTAAAGTTGATTAGGTATACTTGGGATTCAAAAGCGATTAATCCGAATTTGGTTTGTGGAGCGTTGACCTTAAGGTCTTTGATGGTTTCTTTCAGGCTTCTCTTAACTGCTTCCAGTTTTCCTCCAGACATGGAGCCTGAAATATCTATCACTGCTACAATGTTGTCTCCTGTCACTTCGGGTTTAGTGGTCTTAACTTCCATAGCTTCCCCTATGATGAAGTCTACATCATCGGTTAGGTGGCTGGGTAAATCTTTGGGGTCAACCAAGTTTAGTGTTCCACAAAAGGCGCACACAAAGTGTGTTCCAATTTTGGGGTCCTTTTTTATGCTTTGGGGGTCGGTTAAAACACCGCCACATTTCTGACACTGAATAGGCTTACCCACAATGACTTCTTTGGGCTTCCCCAACTCCTCAAAAGATAAGGAGGCTACGTAGGGCAAATCCTCTTTAGTGGTTTTTCTATCCAATATTAGGTCGAAAGATGTTTTAAACATAGAAAATTCTCCGCAATGTTAGAATTAGCAGTTAAATTGTCTAAACATATTTTAAGCTAATTAGTGAACTTACGAGTAGAAATATGTTATGCAATAGGCAACCATTAGGGGGTGGTGTAGAAATGTTTGGTTCTATTCCTCATTTTTTGGTTCTAAATCGAAAAAGAAGCCTTATAAACGCTCCTTTTGGAGGGGAAAAAGAAAAATTCTGCATCACCACCATTAGAGATAGTTATAATATTTAAGCGGTAAAAAAATAAATGGTTTTAATTTATAGTGTATCTAATTTTAATCTAAGGAGGTTAAATCATTGCCAATTGTGGAATATCTTGGTAAAGTTCCAAAGATTCATCCCACAGCTTATGTTAGTCCCAATGCCTTCGTATCTGGTGGTGTAGAAGTTGACGAGATGGGCGCAATTTTTGATTATGCCGTGGTTAGAGGCGACTTCTCAACCATAAAGATTGGCAAGAATTCCAATGTACAGGACTGCTGTTCAGTTCACGCAGCGACGACGCCAGCAATTATAGGGGACAACGTAACAGTGGGCCATGGAGCTGTGATTCATGGAGCAAAAATTGGTAACTACGTGATAGTGGGAATTAATTCAACTATACTTGATGGTGCCGAGATAGGGGATAACTGCATTATTGGTGCAGGAGCAGTTGTCACTTCACATACCAAAATTCCTTCAGGCAGTTTAGTTGTGGGCAACCCAGGCAAAGTGGTAAAACAGATTAGCGAAGCCCACCTTGCCGCTATAAAATTCAGTGCTGAAAGTTACTCACAACTAGCTCAAAACTACAAAAAAATCATTAAAACATAACCCCAATTCCATTATTTTTATTACCCTACTGGGTAATGTTAAATAAACTGTCCAGATCTTTGGTTATTTTTTCTTTTTTCTCCCTCAAAGCCTCAATAACCATTTGATATTCGCTGTTGGTGATTCTTTTTTCCTCCCGAGCGATTTCCAGTTCCGCCATTCTGCTGAACAGTCTTTCCAGCTCCCGCTCCAAATCGTGTAGTGAAACTTTCGGCCTCTGGCTGAGAAGACTCCAAGAGCCGCCGCCGGTAACCTCCTCTTCTCTCACTTTAACCCTATTAATTTTTTTGGGGAGGTCCTCCTCATTGAACTTCTTTTCTCCCTCCTTGTTTTTAACAGTAGCCTGTACTTCTTTCACTTCGAAATTTTCGCCTGAGGAGATAAATATTAGTTCCTGAATCAGTCTAACCGCAGTTTCCATGAGTGTTTCGATGTTCCTCACTCGCTCATCTAGTCTGGTGATTTTCTGGTGTATGGTTTCAAATTTGTTGTCCATTGCCTTACTATCAGTGATTCTTTCAAGCATCTCATCAAGGGTTCTCTTCATTCTCTCCACATCTTCCCTACCAACCAATGCGGCATCCTCCACCAAGACTCTTTCTCCCATCTTTTTCTATAATCCTCTTATATTGCTTAGGGTACCCTTTTAAATTCAATACTTTATGTTAGGCTCCCCAAATAAGTTTGTAATACCCAGATAGTACACCAACTAATTTTGAAGTACTTGTTTGCTCCCCTTATTTAAAGATTATCATCTGCCTGTTGTGTTGTACAATTTTCATTTTTTCAATTTCTTTATATATTCTAATGAATTTTTTATAATTTTACACTGTTAATTTGAAAAATTTTCAACAACCTAATAAACCTACTTAAAAAAGTAAAATTATGCAACACAGCAGAATCCAAGAAACTATTTTAAAAGTAAAATTGTGTAACGGAGCATATTTATTATTATTTGAAAATGAGTTTGGGGAGAAGGGCGCCTTAAGTATTGGATTGTTGAACAGAATATCTCCTGAGGTTAGACAGATATTTCATTCGTCTCTAGGCTCCTATCTAAAAATTGGATGTAGTAAAATAAAAGAAAGGATATGCAAATAGTCATTTATCTTCCGAGTCTTTTCAGTTCCTCTGTCTCCATTTTCACGATTTTTCCGTCTTTATCTACTATGCCCACTTGGCGTGCTGGGACCCCCGCCCAGACAGTGTTTGGGGGAATTTTGGTGTCTTTGGGAACGAGGGACATGGCCGCAATTATGGAATTATCTCCTATAGTGACTCCCGGAAAGATCATTGATTGTCCCCCTACCACCACGTTGTTTCCTATCCTTATTTTGGCCATGTAGAATTTGTTTCCTTCAATTACATGTGTCGCTAGAATGGAGCTAACTCCACAGGTGGAATTGTCACCCATCTCAACCATGTAGGGTTCACCCAATATTGCGGCAATAGAGTTTTTACCCATCTTGGCACCCATAGCTCTGAAAACTCTGGCTCCAATGCCCGGTTGACCCCAGGGGAATGTGCCCACAATCACGCCTGTGAAAGAAGTCAGCGCAGCATTTACAACCCACTTTCTAACTGTTTCGTCTCGCATATCAAAGTCGTGGTAGCCTTCCTCCAAAGGTTTTATGTTGAAGTGGGCGTAACAAAGTAGTGTCAGTTTAAAGGCCCATTTGACGGCGAAATACAAAAAGGGAGTTATCGCAATCCAAACATAAATTGGCGCTCCACCCCAAAACTCGTCAAACAATAGGTATAATCCATAACAAATTCCAAGAGACGCCAAAGCCGCAGCTACGGTGCTAATCAGGGTGGCGCTACCCAAAACCAAACCAACACGCGGCGGCCTACGAATTTTCAACTCTTCTACATTTTCTTGCTTCTTCTTAGGCATATCACAACACCTCTCACCAAATTTATCTAGATTTAGACTCAAGAAAATAAACAGTAGACTCATATAAATTATTGTTCATATGCGCAATATCAAAGCATTATTGCAATAGATTTATTAAACTGGAATATAGTCAACCCTTTTAAAAATCTAGCGAATAAAACCCATCAAACCACTAATTAGAAAAAAGGGTGGCAATCTTATGAGTGACAATGTTGTTCCACTTTATGCCCACGCGTTCTTTAGTGTCTCGCGGGAAGGGGAGTTCCATCAATTGCTCACCTACGATTACTATGACCCAGATAAATACTATTTGAATCTGGAGGCAAACCCAGGGGAATATGAGAGGGAGATAGAAAAGCTCTGGTTAAACATGCAGGGGTATCTTGAGGAAGAAACAAACGAAGTCAACGGCAGGAGGGTCTATCCCAAAGTTATTTACACTGATATTCAGTTTCGCGGCAGCGAAAATAGCCCCTTTATACTCTGGATTATTAGTTTTAAGGGTGAATTTAGAAAGGGAGAGAATGTTTATGTGACTGTGACGGAGGAAGAGTTCCTAGAGTACGACTGCGACGCTATTTGGACGTTTCCCGAGGGCTGCGAAATCCTATCAGTCACCACCCCTATGGAGTACGAGATTATGGATAACATTCTGGTACTCTGGGCTAGAAAGGGTGACAAAATAGGGGGGCGGGAAGAGATAAGGTTCAAACTGTAGGTTTATTTTTGATTGTTTCGTTTTTTACGGTGTGTACTATTGTGTACTATGCGGCTTTGGGACATAATTCATGCATTCCATTCCTCTCTAACTTGTATTTCCTCTAAGTATTTCAGGTAGCAGAGTCTCTTCAGGTTATAGTCACAGGCCCTTGCGAAGGCTTCAAGCTTCCTGCGCAGCCTTATCTGCCTCCGCAGAGGGATGGGAA
>JAHAWU010000185.1 GCA_018383815.1 Candidatus Jordarchaeia archaeon
AAATACAAGATCACCATTACCTTTTCGCCTCCTCACTCAAGGAGCTATGCTCCGGCAATCTCAGTAAAGCTACCGACTATTGGAACAAAATAAAAAACAAATATACCGACGACGAAGTCCAACTTGTAGAACAAATACTAGGCGGTTACCAAGAATCAATACCCCAAGAAAAAGGGGAAGAACTTCTAGACACATTCCTAGAAATGACCCACACTAAGGAAGAAGCACTACCTCTAGATGTATTTGAAGAAATAGCTCAGGAGACAACACAAGCAACACCCCCCACCAGCGAAGCACCACCAGAAGAAAAATTTACACCTCCATGGATAGAAGAGGAACAAACCTCCCCAATAGAGAAGGAGGTAACCCCTGCGCCGAGAATAACAGGCACAGAACCAGAGGAAGAGTGGGAATTAGTTTCCCAACCGTTAGAACCACCACCAATGACCCAACCCGAAAAGGAACCAGTATTCATGGAGGAAACCGAAGTAGAGACGCAAACACCCCCCGCTCCCACTCCAACTGCCAAACCATTGATTCCTCCCTCAACACCTCTAAAACCCTTAACTCCCCCAGTAACCCCGCCACCCCCACAAAAAGTACCATTATCAACGCCTGCACCTGCAGTTGCACCAAAGCCAGCACCATTAGAACCCCCGCCAGCTACAATAAAGAGAGAGCCTGCGCCTCTCGCCCCTCCTCCCGCAACCCGAGTCGGTGGTAAAAATATCTATGGCAGAATAAAGATAAGAGATATAGCCTGGAGAGTGGGAAAATCAGATGAGGAGCTAAGAGCAGTTCTTTCTAATCTAATAAATCAAGGAAAAATCGCCGGCTATATTCAGGGAGACGAATACATCCAAGCCCCAGACGAGGCACTAACAATGCTTTCAGTTCCAAGTTATAAGACTCCCCCCTATGCGACAGAAAAGGCAACTCAGTTTTTCACAACTTCGGAAGCTGACATCTCAGCCCAAACCAGAGAAGGCTACAAACGTTGCGGGGTCTGCGGATCAGAAATTCCAGAATGGACAAGAATATGCCCCAAGTGCGGCGCCAAACAATAACCCCAAAAAATCAAACAATACTCAAAACCTACTTAAACTCCACAAATATATAGACAGGCAATCACAAACTCGCGTGTTACAGACAAATGAAAATATATCGTGGTAAACCCCTGTACGCTTCGCGTTTTAGACAGAAGTATGAAAATGTTTTTCATGGCAAACCAACATACGCTAGAAGCGTTTCAGATAAAGCATGAAAAAGTTTTTCATGGCAAACTATGGAAGTTAATCAAAATAAACTCATAAATTGCGCTCTTTAAACAAATTGTATAAACTTTTTCCATAGTCATAATAAACATCTTAAATAAAAGCCGTTACTTCCTAATTCTATTTCAAAATTGCTTCCAAACATAAAATTCCTATTTTAACATTTTACGCAGAGAAAGTATCTTGTTTTCAAGTATTTGATACGCCCTCAAGGCATCCTTCCTATCTACTATTAACAAAGTATCCGTGTAACACGAAATAATCTGGGTAATATTCACACCATTAGTTGATAGCAGATCCGTAATATAAGCAATGACACCCGGAACCTCAATAATTTGGTGGGGACTTATAATCACAATTACAGACTGATCCTCAATCTCCAGAATTATACTTTTTTGACCAACAACTTCTACAATTTTTTCTTTGCTCTGCAAATCAGTTACAACAGTGAAGGTTTCATTTCCCTGAGTCAACTGGAGGAAACGAAAAGAGTTTAGAGACTTAAAAATTTGGTCAAAACGAATAATGAAGTTCTTCTGGTCGACTGTCAAAACCGCGACGTCATTTTTAAGTTCCAAAATGCTCTTAGCTATAACCTCTGTTATTTGCTCCTCTAAAAGTTTCTTTTTCGATTTCAACTCCTCCGCATAACGCATCAAAGCCATCTTAATGGAATCCACATTCACCGACTGCCTACCAACAATCTCCATCACCTGCTCCTTAATCATCTCCGCAAGAGCCGAAAAATTAATCACACCCTGCCTCAACCCGTCAACTATGGAAGGCCTACTACCCACAATTAGCCTCGCAGCTTCAGCGATTGAAATTGGTTCCTGTTTCACCTCTCGAGGCATCACTATTCCTCACAAAAATTAAGATACATCCCTAGACTAAAACAGTCAACACTAATACATCTATCTTCACATTTTTAAAGACTATCTCCCCCAATTAAGAATTAAAAAACAACCCGAAAAAACGTCGATACAAACTGCCCGCATTCCAAAATTAATTAATGCCAGAAATTCAGTAAAACATTACAAATCCTCATTTCAAAAAGCAGCTTCTCAAAAGCTCTATTGCCCTAAAAAATTCTCCCCTTACCTGAATGTTTTCAAAATTGCAGTTTGAAACAAGTTCCTCCAAGATTTTTAACACACAGTCACTCTCTGCTTTTTCTCGTATCACTCTTCCGACTTCTTCCAATAATCTTGTGTTAATTTCAACTTCACCCCCCAACATGACACACCTCCTCAACCACGCAACCAGCAGTTGCACTAACCTCTCCACAACCTCCCTATCCAACTTGTCAACTAACTCCAAATTCTTTAATAGAGCCTCAGCAGTAACGTTAAACTCCTTTAATTCCCTCTTTACAATTTCACTAAGTTCTTCTCCCTCATAAGAAGAAAAGTAATTGTCAACCACCCTGTTTAGACAGGTTAAAGCATCTATCAAACTACGAACCACCAACGGGTAATCTTTAATTTGAAGAAAGCACTCAGCCGCCGATTTGAAAAGGTTATAAGCCTCATCAAAAGCATTCTTCCCCTCTTCCTCCTTGGCAGCCAATGAGAAAAGCTCCCCCGCCCTACTATAATACTGAGCAACAGCAACACTCCCATCAATTTTGCTCTGGCAAAACGCAGCCCTTCTCAAATTCCGAGCCCGAGTAACCTTACCAATCGTTTTCTCCCTTCTATCCGCGGAGAGACACTGAACTAGAGCCTTCCTATAATACAACTTATATTTTTCCTCCTCCCCCAAAAGTTCAAAATACTGAGCGGCATTCTCGTAAAGAATCGCTGCCTGTAAATGCTTGCCACACTTCACCCAACAATCACCAGACTTAACCGCAAACTCAGCTGCAGAAGCATAATTCTTCATTCCCCCAAAAATAATACTAATTGTTTTAAAATCACTAGCAGCATCCAAAATTCTACCCACAGAATAGTTCCTCTCAGCATCCCTAATAGCATTCTCCAAATTCTTAACCTCACTCATCAAACCACCAGAAGCATGCTTTCTCAGCCTCAAACACTAACCAAACCCTACAAGTAACATGTCCCATTTTGGTCTTCTCTATTTAACTAAACCGCCAAAAAGATTGATATAACTTTTGTCCACCCCAAAGTGATGTAGAAATGCCCATTTCTGACCCTTTTTAAGGCTTCAAATCGAAAAAGAAGCCTCCATACATGCCCCCTTTCGGAGGCAAAATCGAGAAACCATATGTTTAAGCTGCACTCCTGTTTATGGGGATTCCCTTTTTTGTGGCGGGGTTCTTGGAGGGAAGCCCCCTCATTTTTAACACAAACATGTATAAAATGCGAGGCTGGAGGGCATAGAAGCAACAGGGCCAGGGGCGGGAACGCCACAAAAACCAGTCATGAGGAGTCCTGTTTGAACATATGGCGAGAAACCATATGTTTAGGGCGCTGCCCTATGTGGGATGTGTTTTTGTGGCGGTCTCTGGGAAAAATGGGTGTTCCCTTTTTTTAACACCATCATGTATACAATTTGAGAATGGAGAGGCCGCCAAGACAGGATAAAAAGGACAGAACACCACACAAAACCAGTACTCGGGAGCGTTTATTACACATATGGCGAGCAATTCTACATCTCCACCCTACGTCAAAGCCTATGTTTCCTCCACAAAACTTATATATAGTCGCTCAATATATTGTCATGCAATATATTCGATAGCTGATAACCCAATCCAAACAAAAATCAAGGCAGGCTCAAAACATGGACGAATTCCAAAGGAAACTACAATGCTGGATAAGAGAAATGAACCGAGGAATACTAGAGCTAATCGTACTTGCACTAATAAAAACCGAATCAATGCACGGAGCAGAAATCTCAAAAAGAACATACCAAATCAGCGACGGAAAAATAGAACTCAAACCAGGAACCATATACCCCCTCCTGAAACGCCTACAAGAAGAAGGATGGATAAAAAGCGAGCCCCACCATCCCCAAGGAGAACGAGGGCCCGAAAGACACATATACTTCCTAACCAACCAAGGCGACAAACTATTCCAAGAAATGCTAATACACTTCACACAATCCATATCCAACCTACTAACCTTTATGGACGAAGAATTCGGACTCCTAAAACGCCTGCAAACCACAATCAAAGAAACAAATAAAGAATAAAGATAACACGAGGAGGATTTATAAAAATGCCACAACAAGAAGTAGAATTAAAAGTAGCAGAAATAGACCGACGAAGCGCTGGGAGAGGCATAGTCCGCGTAGACCCCGACGCCATGGCTAAACTACAAGTAAGCTCTGGCGACATAATAGAAATAAACGGACACAAAAGCACCGGAGCCATCGTAATGTATGGACCCCCAGAAGATCGAAGAACCGGACTAATAAGAATGGACGGACTAGTCAGACAAAACAGCGGAAGCAGCCTAGGAGAATACGTAAAAGTCAAAAAAGCAGAAACAAAACCCGCAACCAAAGTAGTCCTAGCACCCGCAGAAGAAGGAAGCAGACTTCGAGCCAACGAAGAAGCCCTAAAAGGAACACTCCTAAACAGACCTGTAACAAAAGGAGACCTCATAAGCATCATGGGAACCATACCACGACAAAGAGAAGACGCCTTCCCCTTCTTCGGACCAGCAAGACCCTTCTCCCTCGGAGAAATAAGACTAGTAGTAACCCAAACAAACCCCGCAGGAATAGTCCAAATCACCGAAACCACAAAAATAGACCTCCTACCCGAAGCAGTATCCCTAGCCAAAGCAGTACCCCTAGTAACCTACGACGACATAGGCGGCCTAGACGAAGCCATAACCCGAGTAAGAGAAATGATAGAACTACCCCTAAAACACCCCGAACTATTCCAAAGACTAGGAATAGACCCCCCAAAAGGAGTACTACTACACGGACCTCCAGGATGCGGAAAAACATTACTAGCCAAAGCTGTTGCTAATGAATCTGACGCCTACTTCATTTCACTCAACGGACCCGAAATTATGTCAAAATTCTACGGAGAATCAGAGGCAAAAATAAGAGAAATCTTCGAAGAAGCCGAAAAAAATGCGCCCGCCATCATATTCATAGACGAACTAGACTCCATAGCACCAAAACGTGAAGAAGTAACAGGAGAAGTAGAGAGAAGAGTAGTAGCCCAACTACTAGCACTCATGGACGGACTAAAAGGCAGAGGAAG
>JAHAWU010000186.1 GCA_018383815.1 Candidatus Jordarchaeia archaeon
CGGACACATTAATGGGCTCCAGCACATCTCTAGCTTCAACCTGAAGCAGAGGGAGAATTCTGACACCAGGCATTATGTTCTGGGGAACATTGAGAATCCCCCGGATTCCAAACATTCTTTTAACACCTGGCGACCTTACCTGAACCTCTCCAGACTCAGACCTTTCAATAACCAGTCCATTGTAGATAACCTCAGCTCTAAGTTTAAACCTTTTAGCCTTCTGAACACCCTCCATCTTAAACCTATACCCAATTCTCTTCTTATCAAACAGCTTAACCCTCTTGTGACCCACGAGAACCTCATCTCCACCAATGGGACAATAGTAGAGATTCAGCCAGAAATCTCCAGTAATGTCCAGATTAAGGTTTTTCAAATCAATTTCAAAATTGCAGCCAGAACCCAAAACCAACTCCCTATCCTTAGAATTAATGTAGAGGGAAACTCTGGGCGGCTCAACAGCAGAAACCTCGACCGCCTTCGACTCCCTAACCCTCTTCGCCGCAGGCCACGCAGGCACCTTTGCGGGCGTAGCCTCAGCCGCCTTGACCGCTTCAGTACGACTCTTCTCGTATCCTTCAGCCACGGATCTGCTGGCCGTCGCCTTAGGAGTAACTTTCACATAGGACTTGGTTTCGGAAGCTTGTTTGGCAGATGTGGGCCTCGCCTCTGAAACTCTCAGTGTTGGTTTAATGGCTTTCTCTCGGGTGGGCTTGCCTGCAGGGTGTGTTTTCGGCTTGGTTTTCCTAGACATCCTCACAGGGGCTGCTGGCTTAACTTTCTCTTTGGGTCTAACCTTTTTGGGTGGAGTTGTTTTCGCTGTGGGTGTGACTACCTTCAATTTTAGTGTGGGCTCCGCCCTTTCGGCCCGATATTTTTGAGGCTGGGGGCGTACCTGCGGTGAGGGGTGAGTCTTCGGCGGTGTTGGTTGGGGTGCTGTCCTTGGTGTGGGCTTCACGGTTACTTCTGGTTTTACTCGTGGAGCTACTTGTGGGGAGTATGCTTCCGTAGTGAGTTTAGTTACCACCCTAATTTCTGGTTTCTTGGGTTCTGGTTCTGGCGCTACCTTAGGGATGACTTCTATGTTTGGGGTTTCGTACTCGCCTACAATTCTTCCCTTGTAGAGAACTTGCACTCTTACTTTTAGATGCGCCTCTTTTGCGATTTCTCCTCCCACTTTTAGACTGTGAGGAATTTTTGCCTCCTTAAGGTTGGTTAGACTCTTTTCCGTCTGAAGTTTTAGAACTCCACTTGGAAACCTGTGAAAAATGCGTACCTGATACTTTCCGGAGAATTGGGGGGTGGTGTTTGCCACTTGGAAACTCATCTCATAGGTTTTTCCCTCCTCAAACTTTTTGTGGAGGGAGGAGGGCCTAATTGAAATGTTGGGTGTGGCAATTACCCTAAAGGAGCTGGTTTTTATTTTGGCTAATTCGTTTTTCTCATCGTCACGTACAGTGAACTGGAGGAAGCAACTTTTGGGCTTGGAGAAGGCTCCGAAAGGCACTGCAAGGGGAATACTGTTCTCCTTAAATATCGATTCTTTGCCTGGCTTGAGCGAAACTTCCTTCACTGCTGTGCTAATAACCGCTTCCTCATCACCCTCTTTGGATAAAACCTTTCCCAGAATCGTAACATGAGCCTCAGAACTACTATTTGACGATAAGCTCAGCTGGAAGGGAATACGCTCCTCAGCAATAACCTGTTTAACCCCCACAGACGCGGACCCCTTCACAGAGAAGGCAGACACAGGAACAGCAACGGGCGCAGTAACGCCGGTGGCCACTGGTGGTGTGGCGGATGCGGGTGTGGCAACAGCTTCCCGTATTGTCATCTCAGGGGCTCCGAAGAGTCTTGTTATGGGATCCTCGTCGAGGCTCGTGCAAAAGTCCTCAGTCATCTTAATGAGGTTTGAAGTGACCCTCTTAAACTCGCCGCCCGAAGAGTGGTAGAGGTAAAGAAGGTAGTCTGCGGGTGAGCAGGGAGGCTCAAGCTGGCTGGTTCCCATAACAGAGGCTAAAACTGGCTTGAGGTACTCTTGAAATCCCAGCTCCTCAACTTCACCCTGAATAAACTTGAGCATGCTGTGGACAGCTTCAAAAAGCTTAGTATTCGGCTTCCCAGTGTCAGGATTAAAATTATAGTATTTTGCAAATTGCTTGTTTGAACCGCTCAGCCCATCGTCTCCAAAGAATTTGCCGTAAAGTCCAAACTCAATAGCCTTATCCCTATTGTCCACCAGAACTTCGGAATTTACATCTGGTAGCCTCTGGCCAGACTTGGCAAGCTTCGCAGCCTTATAGGCTAAAGCCTGAATAATTGCTACCAGAGCCAGTCTACGCGAAACACTAAACTGGCTGTCAAAAACCCGGATTTCAATCGTTCCATAGTCGGTAAACGGAAACATATCCACGAACCGGTCGTCGGGCGGCTCCCTGCTCACAATTTTGTCAAACTGCCTCCTGTCAAGCCTCTCCAGAAAGGGAATATAGTGGTCTTTGTCCGCGGGGCCAGTCTGACCCTTGTTAAACTTCAGCCTAAGACTCCTAACATTATTCTGGCCCAGAATGGTAACCCTAGGCATCCTCCTAACCTTAACATTACCCGTAGGCCCCTCATTCATAAATGGAGAATTCACAGAAAGCGCAATAAGGTGAGGCAGAAAACAACGCAACACATTATAAGCGGCAAGCCTATCCCTACCGTCGGGAATTCCAATATGGTAGTGATCGCCGAAGGTAACCCCACTACGGTACTCAGCCTCCTTAGGATTAAAACCAATGGATATGATTCCATACCCGCTGGGCAGAGAGTCCAAGGCCACCAGGTAAAGAGACTTAATCCACCACCCCAGCTCCTCCATAGTCTCACAGGGAGGAGTCACCAGCTCCAGAATCCAAGTAACCTGACTAATATTGGGATCGGGGCCGAAAGCGTAAATCTCAACGTTTTTGCCCCCACGCATCTTGTAACTCACAGTAATGTAGGGCAACCTCCTCCCCTGACGCTCCTTCTCCACACGCCCCACACGAACCAGCCTCTCCCTCACAATGCTGGGAGCACCCTCAAGAACCCTTTTCTCCAGCGTGGCGGCCGCACGCTTAAGCAAGTGGTCCCAAACCCTTATAAGAGACTGACCCTGAAGAAGACTGCCACTCTGATCCACAATCTGAAGCTCTATCTCAACACCCTGAGTAAAAGGAAGCTGTTTACTGCCCATCAAACCACACCCAAAAATATACACTGCCGCGGTGGAGGAGCTTCCCACCATCAAGTAAATATCATGAAGCGGACTGATAAATTTCTTTCTTTAGCAACAACACACCAATCATTAACTAAAACTTAATCAGCAACCAACCAGAAAAGTACAAAGGACAAAGATAAAAAATGTTCAAACCCACCCAGCAAACAAATTTCCCAAAACTTGATTTCTCGGTCTTTTACTTTAATTGTTCCCCCTTTTCTTATAATTTGCCATAATGACTTCTTTTGCGCTTCCTTGGGAGAAAACTGTTTCCAAAAAAGGATGGTAACACAAACCACATATTTTAAATTCTTTGCCTAGAGGCACCCCAATATGTAAGTGGATTTAATGCTTCAAACAACCTCTGGTCCAATGGATGAGAAATCGTGTTAGAGGGTTTACCATTTTGGTTTTTCTTGCAGTTAGTTCTCCCGCTGCTGTTTAGTCATATTCTGTGCATCTGCTGTATTCTATTCCCTGTTTTTTTGATTTTATCTGCCAAATCATTGCTTCTAGAAGGTACCTAATGCTGAAATAGTCATAGTGTGGCGGAATGTTTGAGCATAGTTCCACTATGGGTTCTACAATGTCTGGGTTCATAGTTACGGCTAAGATTTTTCCGAGGGTGTCCACTACAACGGTGATTTTCGTTAGTTTGGTTAACTGTTGGAGGTTGAGTTCATAAGGGTACAAAGGTGCCCGAATTTTTTTCACCATCTGCTCTGTGGATTCCACAATTTCTAGAACAACCTGTTTATATTTTCCTACTCCGTGGAGCGCATAGGCATAGGCAATATCAGCCAGTATAATAAGTTTCTCAAATGAGGAAGGATAGCCGCTAACTCTTTTCTCTATTTCCTCTAGAACATCCATTTTTCCCAGTGAGTCACAGGCCAATATTAAGTCTCTAAGTGAAAAAATTACATTTTCTGGTGGAAGCCACTCCCTCTTCTTGGTCCCTCGGGAACTCTTCTTTTCCTTGACAAAGCGCTCTAACGCCATAAATAGTTTCTCAAGATCTACTTTTCTATTCCCCCTACACAGCTCAACAATCAACATCTCAATAATATTTGAGGGAGCATCCATATTTATTCCTAAGCGGCTAGTATCAACTTGAAGCATCTGCTCGATTAACTCTGGCTTCGTCTCTGAGAAGTACAACAAAGCAGGATATATAAATTCTGATACATATTTAAACATATCAAGTCCAGAATACTTGGAACTCGCAGCCCTCTGCTCTAGATTATCAACTTCTTTATTCCAAAATTTGAAAACTGCCTCAACAAGATTTGGGTTCGAAAAAGTATATCTATTTTTGACGAGTAAGCTTCCAAGTGAGCGGTATAGCTTGTAAAGTTTTTCGCCCTTGAGTCGATTCTTCAAAAAGTTGAAAAAGTCGAAGTAGAGTGTTTGCAAGGGAGAACCACCTTCCATCTTCATGCAGTCGCCTATTTTATCAAGCAATGTTATGAGAACTAATCCACGATCCTTAATGTACGGACCTTTACCAATACTTGAATAATTCTTCCTTACGTACTGTATTGTTTCCCAAAACTTTTCCATGCAGGAGTTGACGTCGGTTAGCATTTTTAGAGAGGCTATTTTCGCTCTAAGGAGAAGCTTATTCTCTAGTGGGAAATTAGGGTACCCCTCTAATTTCTTGAATATTTTCTCAGCTCTACCTATTCTCCTTCCACCGTAGAGTATATTCGCCTCAGCAGCTTTTATCATAACTTTTGACCAGAATAGATTATTCTCACTACTCATTAACTTCCCCTCAAACACTTCTAACATGTTCAGTGCCCTCCCAATCTTCGAGCTTCTCACCCCAAGTAGAGCAATTAAGAGTAGAAATGAGGAACATATTATAAATCCAGAATCTTCTTCGAGGGCGTAGTCCTCCACTCCCTCCAGCAGTCTGCATACAACCTCCTTCTCGACACCTTCCGGCATACTATCTTCAACGGAGGAAACTATTAGGTCATAAATTCTACTTGGGCCGGGTTCATAAATTTCAATTTGACCCGGCATTGGGAGAGACTTATCCACATAATCTTTAATCATCGCTATTCGTTCCAGTAGAAAATCGCTTATGTTAAACTCTTTTAAGAGTTTATCTGTGGGTTTTAAGAGGAGATCTCTTTTTCCCGCGGTTTCAACCTCTTTAATATTAATGTAACCTCTTTTTTCCATCTCCCTAAAAAAAGTGAG
>JAHAWU010000045.1 GCA_018383815.1 Candidatus Jordarchaeia archaeon
GTAAATATAGGGTATTCCCCATGGAGAGGGAAGAAGCTCACAGAAAAAATGTCAAGCACCTCGTTATTAGGATTTTAGGTTTTAATAGGGAGGGAATGCTTCTAGTTCAGAAAAGGTCTTTCACTAAGAAGAGTCACCCTGGAATGTACACAGACAGTGCTAGTGGACATGTACTTTACGAAGAAAACTTTAGTTTTGAAACCATAATGAAGAGTGCGGAGAGGGAACTCTGGGAGGAAATGGGAGTAAGGGGAATACTAAAACCCTACCTGGAACAGAAATTCGACCATGAAGACTTGGAGTTAAACTATGTCTTTTTAGCGCTTATAAAAGGGGAACCCCGATTCAATGAGGAGGTGGAAGCAGAAAATAGTGGATTCAAAACTGTGGAGCAGCTCAGACACATGCTTAAAAACGAGAAGTTCGTGTCCTTCGCAAAAGAATTGTGGGAAAAATTCCTTGCCGATTACCCAACCACAGAAGCAATAAAAAAGTTGGCGGAGTCCCTGGAAAAGAACCAGAAAAAAACGATGAAAAGTAGCGGGCAGTTCTGTAACTGTCGAATTGACCCAAACTGAAACCTTAAATACTTCCAAATCAACCAATTAACTAGACTAAAACAAAAAAGCAATGTAAGTGATGTGGAAAGCATGTCCGAGGAATATAAAGACGTTTTCATATGTGTAAAATGCAGAAATCCCAGAGTAACAAAGTTGGCAAGAATAGTAAAGAACAACGCATTAATCACTGGTAAATGTTTAAAGGGACACTCCTTCAACCTCAAACTACCCATAGAACAGGAACACAAGTGGATTGGCTACCTAAGAGAGAGCGTGTACAAGTGCCGTTGCGGAATGCCCCTAGAAGAACACAAAGTTAAAGTGGGAAAAAAGAAAACCCAGCTCATACTAAAATGCACAAAACACAAACAGGTAACCACTATAGACACCTTACTGTGGAACACAATGGCAGCAGACAGAGAAACACAAAAAACATTAGAACAAAAATATGAACCACCAACATTCAAAACAGCTAAAGAACCCGAAAAATACGAAAAAAACATAGTCAAAACCAAAAAGAAGGAAGTACCAGAACCACAAAAATGGCAGCCAACCTAAATCTCACAAGGCCGACCAAAGCACCCTGAAAATTTTTGAACCACCCCTCTTTTAAAGGCAAAAGACGCTAAGGAACACAAGATAAGTTCACAGGCCATATCAGTTGACGCTCTCCACGACTAAAGTGGGGCTTGCCAACCATTTCTGTAAAAGTGGGAAGCATATCGTCTTAGAAGTTAAAGTTTCTACCTTTTTATCTCTGCAGTTACCTTATCTATTCCACAATTTAAAAACACGCACACTACTATCATTTTCTACCAAGAAGCAAAGTAGAAGGGCAATAAACGAGTCAAAAAGGGGGTGGAAAGGCCCTATAAAAGAATTAGTTTGAATCCAACGTTTTTAATTCCCAGAAGAGGAGGCTGAATGTGTAGTCAAGTGTTAGGCACACACGGCCTAGCGGCAAATTGGAGCTGCAAGTTTTTTCTTTGATTCCCTCATTATCAGGCTAAAGACTAATTAGGTTTCTTGTGGTTAGGTTTTTATATGGAGTTAGACAACGTTTCAATGTAATGAGATTCACTTCTTCTTGGAGGTGCCAACAATTAAAGAGCTAATTAGTAGGGAAAAAGGCAAAAAGGTCGTGATGCTTGGAAACGAAGCCATGGCCCGAGGCGCATTAGAAGCGGGAATCGGATTCGCAAGCACCTACCCCGGAACACCAGCCAGCGAAGTAGGAGACAGCATAGCTCAAATAGCTGAAGAAATACCCGGACTAACCTTCCAGTACTCCACCAACGAGTACGTGGCGCTAGAAAACGCTATAGGAGCCAGCTGGAGTGGAGTCCGAGCACTATGCGCCATGAAAATGGTTGGAATGAATGTTGCTGCTGATCCTCTGTTTACTCTTGCATATAGTGGTGTTACACCCACTGGCGGTCTTGTCATCATTAATGGTGGAGACCCCGCTGCGCTGTCTAGTACTAATGAGCAGGATAACCGTTACTATGGTTTGCATGCCCGCATCCCTGTGGTGGAGCCAGCAAGTGTGCAGGAGAGTAAGGACTTCATAGTTGAGGCGTTTAACATTTCTGAGAAGTTTGATGTGCCCGTTATTGTGAATAGTACTGCAAGGGCCTGTCACGCTGTGGGCGTGGTGGAGCTTGGTGAACTCAGGGATCCACCCAAAGAGGGACGTTTTGTTAAAAACTGGCCCAAGTATTATAATACTTTGGTTCTTGCGGTTATGAATCACCAGAAACTGATTAACAATCAGAACAAGATGATAAATGAGTATGCCCCAGTCACCAAACTGAACACCATAATGCCCGGTGACTCCAAAACGGGAATCATAACTTCGGGGATGTCCTACAATTACACTTTGGAGGCTCTGGACATTCTGGGAATATACGATGTGCCCATTCTGAAGCTGGGTTTAGTTTATCCTCTCTCTCCAAAGCAAATTGTGGACTTTGCCTCAAAGCTGGAGCAGATTATTATTATGGAGGAACTCGACCCCTTCTTGGAGGGCGAAGTGAAAAAGATAGCCTATGATCAGGGGCTGGAAATCCCCATAAGGGGGAAGGAGCTTTTCCCAGCAACCGGTGAACTAAACACTGATATTGCGGTGCAGGCTTACGCCAAGGTGTTCGGAAAAATTCCACCCATAGACATGAACGAGGTGAACCTGAAGGTACTGGGTGCCTCAGCTATCCTACCCATGAGAACTCCCACCATGTGTCCGGGCTGTCCCCACAGGGCAACCTACTATGCAATTAAGAAGGCCATTGAGGGCAAGAACTATGACATAGTTTGGGCTAACGATATTGGCTGCTACGCGACGGGAGCTCTACCGCCTTTCCAGATGGGTGACTTTATGACCTGCATGTCTGCAGGTGAGAGCATCGCGGCAGGCATGAGCTATAAGGCCAAGAAACAAAAGATGGTAGCCTTCATCGGTGACTCAACCTTTCTCCACACGGGAATCCCCGGACTGCTAAACGCAGTATGGAATGATGCAGACCTCCTCCTCGTAATAATGGATAACCGCTGGACTGCTATGACTGGGCATCAACCTACCCCGGCATCGGGTGTTAACTGGTCTGGAAAACAAGCTAAAGCTGTGAGCATCAGAGACATAGTCTCTGCGCTGGGCGTGGACTATGTTCGGGTGGCGGACCCATTCAACGTTAAGAACGCCATTGCCATATTTGAGGATGCACTAAAGAGAACTGGTGTGCGGGTGGTCATATCCCAGCAGGAATGCGTTCTTGAAGCTAGGAGGCGCACCAGAGCAATCATAGAGGAAAAGAGAGAGAAGGGCGTAAGGCAATATATTGATGTCAACGAGGATGCTTGCATATTCTGCGAGGAGTGCATCAAAGAATTCGGCTGCCCAGCTTTGACTGTAGCTGAGTTTGAGGGAGAAAAGGTTTCTCACATAGACCTTTCTAGATGCGTGGAGTGTATGGTGTGCAAACAGCTCTGCAAAGGCTGTGCCATCAGCGTCACAAAGGTTTGGCCTGGAACAACCATTCTGGAGGAAGGTAAGAAGTGAAAAAGGTCAATGTCTATATTTGTGGGGTTGGGGGACAGGGCACAATGACTTTGGGTCAGCTTTTGAAGGAGGCTGGTCTTGTTGATGGTTTGGTGGTTACTGGTACTGAGTCTCGTGGTGCTTCGCAGCGTGAGGGCGCAGTGGATAGCCATGTAAGGTTTGCTATTTTGGAGAAGGGTGAAAAGTTTGATGAGCGTAGGAGCATCCATTCCCCCCTCATTCCCATTCGGCAGGCCCAATTGTATTTGAGCATGGAGATGGCTGAAACTCTGCGAAACATCAAGTACGTTGCAGAGGATGGCATAATCATCATGAATAATTATGAGATTTGGCCTCCTCAGGTTAGGACTGGTGAGATGCCCTACCCTTCGCTGGATAAAGTTGTGCAGAACCTGAAGCAATTCAGTAAGAACGTGTATGTGGTTAATGCAAATAAGCTGTCTGAAGAAAGGTATGGTGACTATTCGGGGGTTAACATGATTTTTCTGGGCATAGCTATGGCTACGGGTAAGATTCCAGTTAGGGTTGAGACCTTGGAGAAAGTTATTCGGGAGCGTATGTGGAATCCGGAGAAAAGCATTGAACAGTTCAGGTTTGGCTTAGAGGAAGGAAAAAAGATTCTAGCAGCGGGACCAGCATAACCCATTCTTAAGGGGGAAGGCATTTCGCTCCAACCCCACCTCCAAAGCATTTTTAATTTTTTAATTTGTCTTAACAAAAAACAATTTTTTGCTTCGTGAGATGACACTCATTTTACCAGACTTTTGATGTAGTCTGGTTTCCAGATTGTTTTGGGAAGTTTTCGATGTCCATTAGGCCTCCTTGTGCGTCGTTCATTTCGGCTGGATAACGTTTGACACTCCCCACGGCTATAAGTCCAATGGCATTAAGTTAAGGCAGTGGGGCTTTGTGACATTGATTGATTCCACGTCGAAAAGGGCCTCTCAAATGGTTTTTTATCCCGGTGGAAACCGAAAATAGGTGGGGAATCAGGCGAACATACACAACTGCAGATTATAATAGAATTCCCAGCTTAACTTAATGCCATTGGGCTATAAGTCCAATGTCATTAAGTTAAGGTGAAGGGGCGACGTAGTTTTGTTTGGTTTCGCCTTCAAAAGGTGTCTATGGCTTCTTTTTCGGTTGAGAACCCCAAAAAGTGGGGGAAAAATCGGGCGAATCTAAACCACCCATAACTACAAAAAAAGAATTTGAGCTTAACTTAATGCCATTGGGCTATAAGTCGGGGGCTTTCTCGCCAACGATTTGTAAGGTGGCGATCTTGTTTAATCATTTTGAATATGTTTGTGTTTTGGTTGAGGGTTTAATTGTTTTGAGCTTCCTACTTCTTGTTGGTTAGTTTTTTGTGTAGCAGTATTTTGTTTCTTTGTATTGTTTTTTGAGTTGGATTACTTCCTCTTTTATTTTTTTGGGGTTTTCGTTTTTTATTATTGTGCGGGTTATTAGGTGGGCTATGTGTTCCATTTCGCTTTCCTTCATTCCCATTCTGGTGCATTCTTGTACGCCGAGCCTGATGCCTGAGGGGTTTTCTGTGTTTTCTTCTTTGTCCCAGGGTAGGAGGTTTTTGTTGCAGATGATGTTTGCTTTTTCCAGTGTTTCGGCTACTTTTTTTCCTCCTCCGTGGTTTCTTACGTCTATTGCTATTTGGTGGGATTCTGTGAAGCCTTTGTGTTCGCATAGGACTTGGAAGCCTTTTTCGTAGAGGCTGCTGGCTAGTTTCTTGGAGTTTTTCTGTATTTGGTTTGCGTATTTTTCTCCAAACTCCAGCGCTTCAATTAGGGTTACTGCTAGGGAGGGGAGTCGGTAGAGGTGGTGGTTGGAAACTATTCCGGGCAGGATTGCCTGTGCCACCCTCTTTGATATTTCTTCATTGTTGGTGTAGACTATGCCGCCTTGGGGACCGGGAAAGGTTTTGTGGCTGGATGTGGCGACTACATCTGCTCCTTCTGCTAGTGGATCTTGGAATCTTTTTCCGGCGATTAGTCCTAAAACGTGGGATGCGTCATAAATGATTTTGGCGTCGTCTAATATTTCTTTGATTTCCTTTATAGGGTGGGGGAAAAGGTATAGGCTTCCTCCAAGGACTACTAGCTTGACTTTTTCCTTCTTCGTTAGGGGCCTTAATTTTTCCACATCTATGTTCATTTCTTTGTGGTCGAAGGGCATGTTTAGGGTCCTTAGTCCTCTTATTCCCGCTGCTCCCAAGGGGGAGTGACTAATATGTCCCCCATCAGCGACTCGGAGGGTGGCTATTTGGTCTCCGGGTTGGGTTAGGGCGGAGAAAACGCAGAGGTTGGCCACAGAGCCAGAGATGGGGCGGGGGTCAAAATACTTGCAGTGAAAGAGTTTCTTACCCAACTCTTGTACTAGGGTTTCTATTTCGTCGACGTATTTTGTTCCTTGATAGTATCTTTTGTAGGGTAGTCCCTCGGCGTATCGGTGCATCATGTCCGAGTTGAAGACTTCTATGGCTAGTGGACTCATGATATTCTCGCTGGCTATTAGATTTAGGCACTCTTCCCTTCTCCAGGTGTTATGTTTCTCAACCAGCTCAAGGGTTCTTTGGAGTTCGGGCCTCATAGTTCATTTCCCCAAAACGAGAGGATGGAATGGTGAGATTAAAAGAGTGTAAGATTAAAAATTTATCTCCTCTAACTTGCCGACACCTTGTCTTAAATATTACTCTTTTTGTGTGGAAGCAGATTTGAAGATTGCGGAGACAAAAAGAAACTTGCCAGAAGAACAGGATACAAGAGGAATGATGTTCCATCTTATTCGAAGGTTACTTGGTACAAGATGGAGGATACCTATTGTTAATGAGTTTAAGGATGCGCCAAAGAGTAGGTTAAGGGTCAAAGAAGAATGAAAATTAGATGCCCCGCTCTTGATTGTCGTTTCATAATTTTATAACTTAACTAGAGCGGTGAAAGGCCAATGTTTCTTGGGGGAGAGGGAATAAAGGTTCTGGGGGATTTTCTAATCATTTTTTTAATGTGCTTCTTGAATGGTTTATTTGGAATGTATTTGCTTTCCGAAGTGAGAGTATGGGAAAATGTTTTATTAAAAGTAGTTATGGAAGTTTTAGCTGGTTACTTCTACTACTAGGTTCACGTTATACACGTTGAAGTGGCCGCAGTTTTTGCAAATGTATCCTCTTGTGTAGCACTCTTCGCATTCACAGCTTAGATTGTTGAATGCTCCACATTTTTCGCAGAACGCGTAGACTGTTTTCAATCGCTACCCGCCTTAAATTCTCAAATGGGGTGTGGGCTTATTTAGCCTCGTTATAATTATATTAAAAGAATCTGATATATTATATAAAATTATCTTATATTTTTTATTAGTTTTTTAATAACTTTCATAATAAAGTATAACCATTATTCAAAAATAAACAATATTTATAACTCATTGAAGCTTCAAGAGAACCACAATAAAACAAGCACGATCGGAAAAAAGTGCCACGGGTCCTATCAGTCTGCGATCCGCAGCCTAAATTAATTTTGAGCCAATATTCCGAAAAAACCTTTTTGTACGTGTAGGAGTTATTGTGGAGGGAAGGTGATTAATTTTTTGGAGAACCACTTAATCATAGTTGTTGGTGTTTGTGTTGAGAGAAAGGAAATTGGAGCCTTTTGGGATTGAGCGTTGGTTCGCAAAATATGAGTTGAATGTGGAAATCAACATTGCTGAGAGTGGAATTCAACCGTTCACCCTCTCTGAAATTCTGGCCATGGCGGGTGGAGATTTTTCTGAGACAAAGTTAGGATACATTGAGAGTGGTGGTTCAAGAGAGCTAAGAGAACTGGTCAGCTTGACCTATAGGGAAAAGGACTGGGAGAACGTGTTGGTCACTACTGGGGGGCTGGAAGCCAACTTTCTATTATTCGGTGTGCTTGTTCAGGAGGGCGACGAAGTGGTGGTTGAGTTTCCAAACTATCAGCAGTTGTGTTTGGTTCCCAAATTTTTCGGAGCCAAGATTATTCCCTGGAGACTAAGAGAAGAGAATAATTATGTGCCGGATATAGAGCAGTTAAAAGAGTTGGTTTCCCCAAGAACTAGGATGATTGTGATAAATCACCCCCACAATCCCACAGGTTCCATAATTGATAATAAGGCTTTGAGGGAGATTTGTGAAATCGCCCAAGAGAACGGCGCTTATGTACTTTCAGACGAGGTGTATTTAGACCTCAAACCAGAAGGGCATGATTTAGATGCTGCCTGTGATATAAGCAGTAACGCCATTAGTGTGCAGAGTATGTCTAAATCCTATGGCTTGCCGGGATCCAGAATAGGTTGGATAACCGCCCCCAAGGATATAATTGAAAGGTGTAACCAGTTTAGGGAGTACGTTACCCTGTGCAGTAATGTTTTGGGAGAAAAACTGGCCATCATTGCTCTAAAGAATCGAGAAAAGATAATGGAACGGAATCGGCGCATCATTAGAACAAATTTTGAAATAGTTAAAAACTGGATAAAGAAACATGATGAGTTAAGCTGGATTGCCCCCAGAGGCGGAGTGGTAGCTTTTCCCAGATACACCCTCCCTCTAGACTCAATTACGCTATGCGGCAGACTGGCAGAAGAAGAGAAAGTCTTGATAATTCCAGGAACTCTCTTCGGAGATCAAGATACCGAAAACCAATTCCGCATAGGCTTTGGATACGAAACCGAGAAATTGGTAAAGGGAATAGAAAAAATCGACCACTTCTTCGAAAAAATAATGTGAACCTCTCCCAAAAAGACGTGAACAGGGAAGGGGAAATATTAATACATTTGCAAGGCTAGCTTCTAACATGACTGTTTCAACACATTTCATAAAAAAGGACTACAAACATTTCTCAACTGGAACAAAATTTTGGTGTAAATGCCCAAAACTTGGTAATTAGTTAATAAGAGGGTTAGTAGATTTTTCCTTTATATAGGCTTGTTGAGGGGCAGGCTACGCATTTTTCTTCTTGGTACTTTACACAGTTTTTGCAGTCCACTCCGCAGGGTGGTTTCACATATTCTCTCCTTAAGCCTAGATTCAAATCAATGTAAGGGTCGTAGTAGACTTCTGCTACGGGGTAAAAGTCTGATCTGCGAATGCCCTTTTGACTTCTCAGTGAGCACTTACCCATAGATATACATTCCAGTGTACTTTGATCTTCTGCGACCACTATTGCTATCAGGTTATATCCGCCCATGGACTTGAACATTTTAATTATTCGGGGGCATTTTTGAAATTTTTCTATGATTTTTCTCATATCTTCTTCAGTCTCAATCTCAAGGAAAACTAGGGCGAGGTAAAGGTTCACTAGGGAAGCATTTAGTAATGCTTTGTTTTTAATTAGTCCGCTTTCTGTTAGCTTGTCAAGTCTTTTTTTAACACCCATACTGGTGTACCCAATCTTTTTGCTCATCTCTTGAAGCGTAACTCTACCATTAATACAAAGTTGCTCAATTATTTTCCTATCAATGTCATCCATTGTCTATCCCTGCTAGACCAATAGTTTCAATTCACTATACCATTCTATATTAAGGGGTTAGTAGTTTAATTTATGAAGGTAGATTTTCCACCTCTTCTTTTAACTCATCAATTTTTTTACTTAAAAAGTCTATTGCTTTCTCATTGTTTACGTATTGGAGAGGTGTTGAGCAGACTGGGCACTTGAACCGGGATTCCACTGCTTCATCGAAGGTGAGGTAGGGACAACCTTTATTACCACAGTGGTAGAAAACATTTTTTCTTTCGTATTCTAGTCTCTGCTTTAGTTTCTCAATTACAAATTTGGCTTTTTTCTTGTAGGTTTGAATGTTAGATTTTACTGGTAACAATTTCCAGAGATGTACAAAGTAGCTTGTTTTGGTATCCCGAACCCTGCGATAGGTTGCGATGCGCGCATCATAAAGTTTGTAGAGAGCCCTTCTTACACAATTAATAGTCATATTGGCTTTAGAAGCTATCTCTTCGTCGGTAGACTCACTATCAACTGAAAGATGCCTTAGAACTTTGAACATATCTTCATCAAAATCTTCCCCAATAATTGTCTCGTAGGGTACACCAACAGTCTCGTTCTCGACGCTTGAAGCCATTACTATAGGCCCTCCTTTTTTCATAACCCTGATGGTTTGATTTCATCTTGTTTGTATAAAAATGTAAACTACATCCAACTATATTTAAAAAGTAAACAATTATTATATTTTATGGTTAAAATATAAACAATTATGGAAATAAACATTTAAAAAATAAATCCATACCAATTAGCATACTAATACAGCTAAAAAATATTAAAACTATTTGACAAAAACTTTAAATAATCCAACGTTTATGTGCGCTTGCACAAAATTATTTTCGTGTATATGCACAAAAATTTCTCAAACCAAGTAAGGGAGATGAATTTCGTGGGATTTAGAGGACGAAGAAGAAACCCAGCCTGTTGGCGTAATATACCAAAAATAAGGCCAACCCCTATTAGCATAGAGAACCCAAATATCAGAACCGTTCAAAGCACACCCCCAACTTCGACTGCAACGGGTTACAGGTATATTGGACGCTGCCGATGTGGTTACGGTCCAAACGCTTACTATCAAGCCCCAGACGGAAGTGTTGTTCCCGCCTATCAAATTTTTGGAGGAGCTGCATCGCCTCAGAGAGTGCCATCTACTGCCCCAAACAGCTCCATAGATCAGGAGAAGACGCTGAAACAGCGGTTAGAAACTCTCCAAGAAGAGATTGCAGAGGTTACAAATCAGTTAGAAGAGTTAGAGGGAAAAAAGAAGCGGTTTCCCTTCAAATGGTTAAAAAAATAGAATTAAGAGATTATTTAAAAAAATTGGAGGATGCACTACAATGCATAAAATAGCTGTTAGTTCCCAAACGCCCAATGGATTAGACGCCATAACTGATGCGCGTTTTGGTAGATGCCCATTTTTCATCATCGTAGAGCTAGACGGAAAAAAAATCAAAAACGTACAATCTGTGGAGAATTCAGCCGTAAGCGCTTTTGGCGGCGCGGGTATCCAAGCTGCCCAATTTATGGCAAACAATAAAGTAAATGCAGTCATATCTGGAAACTATGGACCCAATGCCTTCAACGCCCTAAAAAGTCTTGGAATACAGGTTTATACAGGACCAGTAAGAGCAACAGTGCGAGAAGCCGTAGAAGAATACATTTCAGGACACCTAACAGAAATTTCCACAGCAACAGGTCCAGCCCACATGGGCATGGGAAGAGGCATGGGCATGGGAAGAGGCATGGGCATGGGGCGATATGGTGGCCTAGGGCGAGGTTTTGAGGTGCCTGTTTCTCCGGTTGTTGAGGGAGCTAGATATTGTCCCTATTGCGGAGCTCAAACAGTCCCAGGGGCTCGTTTCTGTTCACAGTGCGGCAAGCCTTTGGAATAGATTAAGCATATTGGGGAGACTGTGAGTGACTGAGGCTGAAGTGTCTGTGTCCAGTTTTCATAGGGAGCGGCTTCCTTCGTCTTTTAGTGTGACTGGAGGCAAGGGAGGAACTGGGAAGTCTACGGTTGCCATTAATCTAGCGGTCTCGTTCATGTTGGATGGCAAGAAGGTGCTGCTGGTGGACGCTGATGTGGATTCTCCAAACATTATGGTGCTTTTGAATGTAGAAAAACGCAACCAGAGAAGAGTCACTGGTTTTCTTCCAGAGTTTGATGCCGAGAAGTGTACTAAGTGCGGCACATGTGTTAAGTTATGTCGCGCTCATGCGCTAATATTGCCTGAGGGTAAGCTTCCCATGCTGTTTCCCGAGGTTTGTACGGGATGCGAAATATGTAGGTATGTGTGTCCCAGTGATGCGGTAAAAGAGAAATTTAAAACTGTGGGGTACGTTTATGATGCCCGCTATAGAGACATTGATATTCTGATGGGGGAGTTGGAGTTAAACCAGATGGAAGCGGTGCTCATTGTTCAAAAGTTGAGGGAAGAGGTGGAAGAGAGACTGAGGAGCCAAAGTTATGATGTGGTTATAGTGGATACGGCTCCTGGAACTCACTGTGGTGTTATGAGGGCTCTGGAATTCTCAGACATTGCTTTGCCAGTGACTGAGCCTACTCCCTTGGGAGCACATGATTTAGATTTGATTTTGGATTTGACCAGGATTCTGAACGTTAAGCCTTTTGTGGTTCTAAACCGCTCAGGAATAGGGGACGATTCCTTGATTAGGAAAGTTTGTGAGAAGCACTCGGCGGAGCTTATCAGCAGTATTCCTTTTGATATGGAGCTGTTCGAGTGTTACGCTAAGAGTATACCGGTTGTAACGGGTAAGCCGGATTCCCCTAGTGCTAGAGCCTTCAAAGAACTCTACGGAAAGATTCGGGGTCTGGTGTTGTGAAATGATTGAAATAGTAGTTGTTTCAGGTAAGGGAGGAACTGGCAAAACTACTGTAACTTCGTCTCTAGCTTTGCTGGCTAATAAAAATGGTTTTAGAGCGGTTGCAGCAGACACTGATGTGGATGCTCCCAATCTGGGATTGCTTTTAAAGGGTGAGGTGGTGAGCAGAAAAACTGTTCAGGTTTCTGAGAAGGCGTTTATTGACCGCGAAACGTGCAATGACTGTGGAAAGTGTATGGAAATTTGTAGGTTTGATGCCATTAGAAAAAGCAAGGAGGGTTATGCAGTTAATCGACTTTACTGCGAAGGATGCGGATTGTGCCAAATTATTTGTCTAGTTAATGCCATCAATATTAAACCCATAGATAATGGAGAGATCACCATCCTCAAAACCAGTTCCGGTTTTCCAATGGTGATGGGCCATTTGATGGTTGGAGGAAGTGGCTCGGGTAAGGTGGTAGCAGAGGTTAAGGAGAAAGCCAGGAAGCTGGCAAAAGAGGTGAATGCGGATCTCCTAATTATTGACGGCCCGCCGGGTTCTGGCTGTGCGGCTATAGCAAGCATTAGTGGTGCTGACTTTGTAGTGACTGTGACCGAGCCTACTATGGCTGCGAAGCATGATGTGGATAGAATGATTTCAATTGTCAAACATTTTGGAATTCCCTTCGGCGTGGTTATAAATAAGTTTGACATATTTCCAGAGATGACCTCTGAACTTCGAAGATATGCTAAAGAGGTGGGAGGTATACTGTTGGGTGAGGTCCCAGCGGATGAGAATGTGGTCCGAGCAGTTGTTAACAATATGTCCGTAGTGGAATATGATCCTTCCAGCCCTGCCTCAAAGGCTCTTGTAAAAGTATTTGACAGTTTAGTTGAAGTTTTGAACAGTGGAGGGTTAGCCGTTGACTGAAAGGTTAACCAAGGAAAATGTTGTGAGAATATACAAAAAGGTTTCAATTATTACTCTGGTAGCTTTAGGCGTTGTGACCATCACAGAATTTGCGATTGGGAGACTTACGGGCAGCGTGGGTATTTTAGCAGATTCTTATGATAATTTGTCTGACGTCTTATCCATAATCATTGTTTTTGTGGGTTTGATTATGTCAGAAAAACCACCGGATTTATCTCATCCTTATGGTCATTACAAGGCGGAAAACATTGCCAGCCTATTTGTGGGCTTTATAATTATCCTAGCTGGTGCAGTTGCAATGTGGGAGTCTTTTCACAAGTTTTTAAATCCTGCACCTGCTGAAGTGAATATTTTATCCGTGGGTACGATTCTGTTTGCGGTGGCGGTTTCTAAGGGTATCGCAATTTATTATAAGAGAGTTGGCGAAAAAACGGGTAGCCCCTCATCGGTGGCGGAGTCTAAACACTTTGATGCGGATGTTTACTTATCATTGTCCCCATTAGCAGGACTTGTAGCTATTTATGCTGCTTCCCAAATTGTGGATCCAATTTCAGAGGCGCTCAACTTTTTGGCGCTGGCGCAGAACGCCGACTTTTACCAGCAGTTGCTAATTCAGATAGGAACCTATAAAATGTATTATGGTTATATGCTGGTCGACCCGCTGGTAGGCATGGGAATATCGCTAACGGTTTTCTGGATGGGATTCAACGTTTCGAAAAACGCTGTCAACGTTCTAGTGGAGAAAATTCCCTATCCGGAAATATTTGAAGAAATCAAAAAGGTTGTAGAGGAGCATCTTCCAGTGCAACGTGTGGCCCAAATTATGGCTAGGAGTGCTGGAAGATACATGTTGATAGACTTGGTTTTAGAGTTGAAGCCGGACATGAAGCTCAAAGAAAGCCATTACGTTATAGAGGAGGTTCGAAACATTATTTGGAGTAAGTTTCCAAGAGTGGGCTATATTTTAGTAGAAACTAGACCTTCAGAAAAGAGGGAGGAGGAAGTCATAGCCTTTCCCACGGATGAGGATGATGGCATCGAGAGCCGGGTTTGTTCCCACTTTGGCAAATGTAAAAATTTTGTTCTGGTAAAGTTGAAAGACAAAAAAGTGGTTGGCGTTGAAAAAGTTAGTAACCCCGCAATTAAGAGTGCACACGGTAAGGGTACAGAATCAGCGGAGTTCCTTTACGGGAAGGGGATAAACGCGCTGGTGTGCAAGAATTTGGGTAAACCTGCCTTTTACGCTCTTAGGAACCTTGGAGTATTCATATACGAGAGTGACGAGCGCCCAGTAAGGGAACTCGTTGACGACTATTTGAATCAAAAGTTGAGAATTTTGCATAAGCCCAGCAGTGCTGGACACTCTGAAGAATGATAAAAATGTTTGAAAAAAGTCGTGAGTTTAAGAGGTGAAAATTATGGTGAGACTGGTATTTCCCATTTCGGAATTTGATGGAGAATATTCTATAATTTCAGAACATTTTGGAAGAGCTCCATTCTTTGCAGTTGTAGATGTATCCGAGGATGGAAGAATCATTTCAGTGGAGGCAAAGGAGAATACTAGTGAGCATTTCGGCGGTAGAGGCTACCCCCCAGAGATAATCGCGGAATTCAATCCCGACTTTATGATAGTTAAGGGTATGGGTCCCAGAGCCATAAGCATGTTCCAAGAAAGAGGTATAAGAGTATTCATGTGCGACGCAGTTTCAATAGCCGAAGCAGTAAAGTTATTCCTGAAGGGGAAACTGGGAGACGTCGAACCCTGCGAGGAACACAGACACTGACACAAACAGGAACATTAGCATATTTAATGGAAACAGGATTAAAGGAGGTTTCGAAAATGGAAAACAAAAATAACGTAGACAAAAGGAGAATTAGTCCTCAGGCTGCCCATATGCAGGAAGTCTTAGATGAGGAGAGAAGAGTTCGAGAAAGAATGGCTAAGGTGAAGCATAAAATAATTGTAATGTCTGGAAAAGGCGGAGTTGGAAAGAGCACTGTAGCAGCTAACTTGGCGGTGGCAATGTCCAAATTGGGCAGTAGGGTGGGAATTTTAGACTCAGACATACATGGACCCTCTATACCAAAAATAATGGGCGTAGAAGGAATGCGTCCCAGTGGGGGACCAACAGGCATTTATCCGATACTGTCGGGTTATGGGGTAAGAGTTATTTCAATAGACTTGTTCCTGGAAAACTCTGAGGATCCAGTAATCTGGCGTGGTCCTCTGAAAATGAGTGCCATTAGACAATTCCTATCGGATGTTGATTGGGGTGAACTGGATTACCTATTTATTGATTTGCCACCGGGAACTGGTGATGAACCGCTGAGTGTAATGCAGCTTCTTCCCAATATGGACGGCGCAGTGATTGTTACGGCCCCCTCGGATTTATCAAAGCATGTGGTCAAAAAGGCTATTAACATGAGCATCAAAATGAATATACCAGTAATTGGAATAATAGAGAACATGAGCGGCTTTGTATGTCCCAAGTGCGGAGAAAAATATGATCTTCTAGGCTCAGGTGTTGGAAAAAAGATGGCTGAAGAAACGAATGTCAGGTTCTTGGGCCAAATCCCCATAGACCCCGAAATAAGCAGAAACTCGGATAAAGGCGTTTCATTCCTAATTGAAGACCCCAACAGAGAATCCTCAAAAACATTTATGGAGATAGCTCGAAAAATTAAGAGTATTGTAGAAAACAAAAATGGTAGTGGAATGTGAGTTAAGAATTGCCGCGTGGAAGGTGCAAATGGAGAAGGGGCAGGTGCGGACGCCCCAAAATACCAAGATGCATAAGCAATCCACCCCCAGTAAGTCAACTCTCCCCCACCTCTTTATCCAGAGAAGCAGCCCTTGAACCCATAAAAATGTTCTATGACGAATACGAAGTTCTAAGACTCATAGATTACATGGGTCTAGATCAAGAGGAAGCAGGAAAAAGAATGGGGGTATCCCGCGGAACAATATGGCGACTACTCCAAAGTGCACGTAAAAAATTGGTCAGCACCATTGTCGAGGGGAGAGAACTCCAACTGCTAGAGGATGAACAAGTAGAAACAGCAAGCAAAGGTTCTAACCCCTAGAAACCGCGGAAAAATAACTTCTTTAATTTATCGCCACCCTGACAGAATGTGAATGTTATGCTGGATGAAGTAGAATCGATGAAAATCACAACTATAGTTGATAATAATACTCTAAGTAGAGACCTGCAGTCCACCTGGGGACTTTCAATTCTTGTTTCAGTAACAGTTAAGGATAAACTTTTCAACATTTTGATGGATACCAGTGGCTCAGTTCCAACCTTTTTCCATAACATCGATAAACTGGGGATAAATCTTCAGAACATCGATGCTATCTTCATATCCCACAGACACGGAGACCACTGTGGAGCTCTGCCCCAAGTCCTGCAATCCATTGCCAAGCCGGTAATGGTTTATGTTCCCTCTTTCAGATTTTTTGATACAGATTACCTGCAAAAACTGGGAGGAATACAGGTAGCAACAGACAAAGCTACAGTTCTATTTCCTGGGGGAATGTCTACTGGAGATGTGGGAAGAGGGTTGAGTGAACACGCCCTGATAGTGAACGTGAAGAATAAAGGATTAATGATAATTACGGGCTGTTCTCACCCAGGAGTAGTAGAAATCATTAGGAAGGCTAGCGAGTTGAGTGAGGTTTCCAGAGTTTATGGAATTATGGGAGGATTTCACATTTCAGGCAGCGAAGCAAAAAGGGTAGCAAACTACCTAAAAGAAATCGCTGTTAAAATGGTCTCACCAGCCCACTGCACAGACAAAGAAGCAAAAGAAATAATTAAACAAAAACTAGAAAAAGAGTACATTTCCAATGGTTCAGGACTGGTAATTACAATTTAGCTCAATTAGCCCGGGGAAACCCCAACAAAAAGGGATTTAAAACATTTGAAAAGATTTTACACACACAGACCTGTAATTAAAAGCATTCAGTCCCTTGATTTTAAGTGGACACCAGCATTTTTTTAAGCGAGATAGACAGCTACCCAGATACGAAATTCTAACTGTTTATTTAATTTCAAAATTTACTTGTTTCGCTCCCTTTTTCTTCTGCTTGGTAGCTTGCGCATATAGAATTTGTGTCCCTCGAATTCTAGTTCAATGAGTTTGCCCTTTTTAATCAGGTTATGTACTACGCTCCAATCCCTATTTGCTTTTTTTAAGAAGTTTTCAAGAGCGTCCTCACGCATTGGATGAACTGAAGTGATGCTCATCAAGTCTTCCACAAATTCGCCGGTTGAGGCGAAACTATCTCCTTCATACCCAATCAAATATTCAACTCTATTTTCTCCCAGCTTTTCGCTAAATTTTTGGTAGGCTAAATTAATAACATGTTCGCTTGCGGGCTTTACCCAATTCTCCGCTGGAGGCCTTGTGGGTATAGCAATGTAAGCTTTTTCTGGTTTAAGATTTACCAAAAATTCTGCAACCCGATCAATTTCTCCATCATCATCATTCACACCGTGAATAAGCATGGTTTCAGTTATGAGTTCACCCTCAAACTCATGGGCAAACTTTACCATACCCTCCAAAATGTGACTATAGTTAAGGGAGCTGTGTGGTCTATCTACTTCATACCAAACATTTTTACTGAATGCATCTACCTTAAGAGAGACCAAGTCTGCCATAGAGAGATCCCTCCTAACATCAGCTCTATCCAAAAGTGAGCCATTAGTTATAACGGCAATCCTAACACCAAGCTCTCTCAGCAAAGAAATTTCCTCACCCAAGGCGATATCTAAAGTGGGCTCTCCGTCAGGAACAAATGTTAAATAATCAATTTTCTCCCCTCTCTCTTCAGCCTGCCCAAAAAGTTTCTTTACTTCTCTAAAAATTCGTTCTGACTTGTAAAAGCTCCGTCGTTCAATCTGCTTTTTTATGGTGTTACCCAATTGGCAGTAGATGCAGGAGTAGGTGCAAATTTTTGCGGGAATATTATTTATACCAAGACTACGCCCCAACCGCCTCGAGGGCACTGGACCAAAAGCTATAATAAATTTTGCCTCCTTCAAAAATAATTCACATCACAAATTAATATTCAAGTGAATATAACTATTTTTAGATTCCTTCTCCTTACTGCTTAAGGATTGTCCACCTTAAATTAATGAATAAATTGAGTACCCCTTTAGTAACAGTTTCAAAATGAGTGGACTTAGCCTTTTAGCTTGATGCTTCACTTCCTGAATAAAATATCGCCGGAGGGTATATCTTATAACCAATATTTGTGGATGGGTTCTGTAACTGTTTATGAGGTTATGGATCGGGTAAAAGGCTCTGAATTTAGATTTAATGTGTTTGATGTAAGTTCTGTAATGTTGGATTTTTTGATGGGGGGTTGGTTCTAATCTCTGTTTAATGTTCGAAAGCTTTATTAACTATAATATTATTGTCATTTACTGTAATATCTTGTTATTGACTGTAATATTATGGTGTATAAAATTGTGTGTTGAAAGCCGCTCAGACGAGAGATTGAGCAAGTTGCAGAATCTAATGAGGGTGCTTCACTGTCCAACACGGTGGTTAATAATTGACTTCATAGGTGAAGGAGCCAAAAGCACCAAGGAAATATACGAATATTTAATAGCTAACAATGAAAAACTAACACCCTCCGGACTGTATTACCATTTATCAGAATTAAAGAATGGGGAAATCATTGAGGTCGCTGAATACAAGGAGGAAGGTGGTGGAGCGCCAGAAAAGGTTTGGAGATTAAGAAAGAAAAAAATAGTAATTGATTTACTAAAACCCAAAGGAGATGAGTAAAATGTGCAGAATTGGAACAGATAAGCTTCCCGGAACTTTGGGTGTATGCGGATGTTATAGTCCTTATTTGGAAACAGAATTTAAAGAAAGCCTGGCAGACACCTTGACAAAAAAGGAAAGAATAGAGATTCTGAAGGATTATCGAAAAATCTTGGAAAAGGAGCTTGAAAAAGTGAATGAAGAAATAAAAAAACTTGAAGAGCAGGGGGATGGATAAAATATCGAGAAGTGTCATAGAGGTAGAAAACCTCACCAAATATTATGGGGAACTGAGGGCGGTTGACCACATAAGCTTCCAAGTGGAGGAGGGGAAAATTTTTGGCTTCCTCGGACCAAATGGTGCGGGGAAAACAACCACTGTGAGAATGCTTACTGGAGTAATTATTCCGGACGAAGGGACAGCCCGAATAATGGGGTACGATATTCTGAAGGAACCTATAAAAGCCAAAGAGGTTATGGGGATAGTTCCTGAAGCATCAAGTGCATATGTTGATCTCTCCGCGTGGAGCAACCTTATCCTCATAGGAGAACTCTATGGGATACCAAAAAAAGAAAGAGAACGCAAAGCCGAGGAACTGCTTCAGAAATTCGGTCTTCAAGAAAGAAAGAATGAGAAAGTAAAAAACTTCTCTAGGGGAATGAAACAAAGACTCCTAATCTGCATGGCGCTAATAAACAGCCCCCAAATCCTATTTCTGGACGAACCCACAACTGCACTCGACGTTCAGAGCGCCAGAATAATACGAGATACGCTACTGAACCTCAACAAAGACGGCGCTACCATTTTTTTAACCACTCACAACATGGAGGAGGCAAATCTACTGTGCGACGAAGTAGCTATAATTAACCAGGGCAAAATCGCAGCCATCGACAATCCTGAAAGGCTAAGAACCAAAATTGGAAAACTGAATGCAGTAGAGGTCAGTTTTACTTCGTCTCCTAATCTGGAAAAGTTAGCTAAAATACCTTCAGTAAGGGAGGTTAAAAAATTAGGGGACAAGGTTAGATTGTACACAAGCAATCCCGGCCAAGTGATAACCGACCTAGCAGATTACACTAAAGAAAACAACCTACAAATAACAACCCTTCAAACCCTTGCCCCAACACTAGAAGACATATTTATCATGCTCATAGAGGAAGGAAGTGAATCAAAATGATACTTAGTAAGGGATACACTGAGCAAGTTAGACGGGCCTTTGTACTTGCAAAGAAGGATATGCGCATATACTATTTTAAGGGTCCAGTTATCATTTTTGGAGTGTTAATCCCCCTATTCCTATTTTTAGCATTTTCCATAGGAAGAAACATAACCATAAATTCGCTAGTATCTGGCTTATTGGCGATGACTCTGTTCTTTACCGCAACAGCAGTTAGCCCAGTAATAATACCCTGGGAAACTACCATGAGAACCCTTGAGAGGCTCGTATCCACGCCAATCATGCTATCAACAATAATACTAGGAAACATAATCGCCTCATTCATTTTTGCAGTCATCATATCCGCGGTGCCAATTATAGTAGGAGTTGTTATGGGAGCAACCATAGGAAATCCCCTAATTCTAATACTGGGTATAATAATCGCAGCACTATGTTTCTCCAGCCTGGGAGTACTACTCTCAACCCCCCCATCATCCATGCCATCCACCATAATGATGCTCGCGTCGTTATTGAAATTCCCTCTAATATTTATCAGTGGAATCTTCATACCAGTAGAGCAAATGCCCGGTTGGGGACAGGCATTAGCAATATTCTCGCCACTAACCTACTTTACAGACCTAGCAAGACACGCCACACAAGGAATAGGATACTTCCCAATACCCCTAGATGTAGGAGTACTCATAGCGTTCACTGCGGTCTTCCTCCTTACAGCAATAAAACTCCATAAAAGAAACCTGTCAAAAAGATTATAGATTTGTTCCCATTTACCCGTTTCTTGTGCCCACAACTTAAGGGACATCAACTGAAATCAAAATAAGTCTCCAACAAGGATTAAGAAAAAAGAGGAGAAACCTACTGGAGGGAAACAAACAATTTTAGTATCCCTTGTTAATCATCTAAAAAAAGAAATAGGGGTTTGGCTCTCCTTTTCATCTAGTAATTTCCTTGGGAACAAGAGTTATTTCTTTTTTGAAGAGTTTGTTTCTGAGCCAGTAGGAAACGTTTACCATGTTTATGAGTACTGGGACCTCTAGTAGTGGTCCTATAACTGCGGCGAATGCTTGACCTGAAGCTATGCCGAAGACTCCTATGGTTACTGCTATTGCCAGCTCAAAGTTATTGCTTGCAGCTGTGAAGGCTATGGTCGCCGTATTTTCATAGCTGAATCCTAGACGCCAAGCCATTGCGTAAGATATGAGGAACATTATGACGAAGTATAGAACCAGGGGAATCGCAATCCTCAGGACATCGTAGGGAAGCGAAATTATTTTTCCGCCTTGAAGCGAAAACATCATTATCACCGTGAAGAGTAGACCTATAAGAGCAGTTGGAGCCAACTTCTTAACGAAATAGCCATCGTACCACTCTTTTCCTCTTCTCTTGACCATGGTATACCTTGTTATCATGCCCGCAAATAGAGGTATGCCCAAGTAGATTATAACACCTTTAGCTATATCAATAATTGATACGTTTACTACTGCCGCTCCAGTCAGGCTCAGTATCCATGAGGGTACTCCCAAAAGCCCCAGAATCCAGCCGGATTCCGCAAGCCACGTCGGCGTCCCAGTAATCAAGGAAGGCAATAGGGTGATGTATATGTAGGCTAGTATGGAGTACATTATCATCTGGAAAACCGAGTTTAGGGCAACTAAAACTGCGCAGAGTTCACTGTTCCCACTTGCAAGCTGGTTCCAAACCAGTACCATAGCTATGCAGCGAGCCAAACCGACAATTATGAGCCCCATACGGTACTCGGGCATGTCAGGTAGGAAAATCCACGCCAATACAAACATCAATGCTGGACCAATAATCCAGTTTTGAACAAGGGAGACCGCGAAAGCCTTCTTAGCTCCTAAGAGTCTTGAGAGTTCCTCATACTTTACTCTGGCTAGGGGTGGATACATCATCCATATGAGTCCAATAGCGATAGGTAGGGAGACGGTGTCGAGCCTTAGTTCGTTAAGAAATCCAGAAACCTCGGGAACCATTGCGCCTAGTAGGACTCCTATTGCCATTGCTAGAAAAATCCATAGAGTTAGAAACCTGTCTAGAAGAGATAGCTTCTGGGTGCTTTGATTTGACATATTAATCCTTCACCTTCGGAACATTATTGTACCGCTTTCTGGTATCAGTTTACATTTTGATAACGTATATCGATAAGTATGGATATGTAGTAGAGGTGGTTACATGTTGCTAATCATAGTATTTGAATTTGGTGCCTTCAAGTAGGACTCTTAAATAGTACCTTTTTAGTTTTGGGCTGAATACCTTAAGAGACCTATGGAGGACATTTTACGGTAGGCTTAAGTATATTTAAGTTTTATCGTTTTATTGACATTTATAGAATTTGGATGTGAGTCGATGGAACGATTAGCAAGGCTAATCGAGGAGGATGAGTGCTCAGCAAGTTGCGAGAAATATGCTGAGGAGTTAAAGAAATTATCAGAAGAAGTGGATAAAGCCCTACTATGTAAGTTTGGACCCCTACTTTTTAAAGCCCTGGCAGATCGTAATCGTCTAAAAATTTTAAAGATGCTAGCTGTTAGGGAGATGTGTGTTTGCGAGTTAAATGTAGCCTTGGACATCTCCCAAGGAACGATATCCCACCACCTGAAAATTCTCCAAGAAGCCAAACTAGTGAAAGGAAGAGTAAAAGGCAAATGGAATTATTACCAAGTCAATTTTGAACAAATTGAAAAATTCATGAAAATCAGCGAACAATTCTTAGAAGAATTATACTAACACTAAAAAGCAAATTTACAACTTAATGTTATCCACAAGGCACTGTTAACTAAATGGCACTCTTTATACGCGATACATTTTCAGCTCAAACCTCCCTTCATCCCAAGTGTATCTCGCTGCTTCTCTCCGGTGGAACAACTGCAACCAGGCTCCCATAAAGGAACTTAGAACACATTCCAAACGCGCATACAACGGGTAACGCCCAGTTAATTGTGCCACCCACAAAACAGGTGATTTGAAGCCTCCCAGCCAAATTCACTCTGCTTCCAAGAAGCTCTACAAACAAAGCAGTAAAACACAATCTCCGGAATTGAAACTAATCGAACAATTTAAACATGGAAAAGAAAAACAAAAAGGCAAGGGAATACAAAAAATAGGAGTTAGGTGTAGGGTGTCAACAGTAGTGTCGCCAAACACATAATTATGTTCCGCGTAACCTTGGATGTTCTGCTTGGAAATCATCTTTGAGTAGTGAGTAGGAGGAGAATTATTTTTTTGAGGATGTTATGAATTTTGCTGTTGTCCTTGGTGTTTTTTAATTTTGTTCATTTCTTCCTTTATGCTTTCTAGGATTTTTTCTTGTGAGGGGGACGTTCTTGTGAATTTTAGGGTTCCATTAATAATTATTGCGGGTATTAGGGAGTTTTTCCCTGCCTCTATTAGGCCTTTTGAAACCGTGGTTCCTGGAGGGCGGGCCTCTCCTTTTCTCCAGATTCTGAGCTCTATTTTTTGTTCTTCTCCTGATTGTTCAATTGCCTTTTTAACGTTTTCCTCGATTTCTGAGCATGTTTCTGTTGGGGGGTTATCTAAAAGCAGTTCTATTAACAGTTTATCA
>JAHAWU010000046.1 GCA_018383815.1 Candidatus Jordarchaeia archaeon
GAGGGGCTGTGTGGTGGAGGATATGCTCCAGGGAGGGTTTTTGAGGGCACGCATATCAATGTTAGTTGACACTCCAATCCCCAAAGTGCACTAAAAACTTTTTACGCCCATTTTTTTTAATTAAAAATAGATTTGCTTTTAACATAAATAATTCAGAGAACTCATCCCCCTATTCGCCACCGACCACAAATTTAACACACCAAGGATTCAAAGAGGCACCACCAAAGGCAACTAAACTTATATACTCGATAAAAAAAGTTTAAACTACTAGTTCCAGATTTTTTAAACGTTTTTATTTTGAAGGAGATAGACCAAAAAATGGGTGAATATAAATGGCTAAAAAAGGAGAGGTAACCAAGAAAAAATGGGAAACAATGCCCTACTCAGAATACAAGAGGCGTGTCCAAACAGCCAGAGAACTATTAGCCAAACACAATATGGACGCCATGATCTTATTCTCTCCCATAAACTGGCGATACTACGGCGGATGGACAGACGTAGCCCAGATGCACAACTGGGTATGGAGGTCCTGCATGATTATACCAAGAGACCACAACCCCGTAAATGTCTGTCACGGAGCCTTCTACTGGCAGAATCTTTTAACAACTTATGTTGAGGACAACCGCTTCTGGAGTGAAACTGAGGGCGGACAACTATTAGCCTCCTTCCTAACCGGGCAAAGGGTACCCAGCGAGTTTTGGCAATTACTGCTAGACACCCTAAGAGAACTAAAGCTAGATAAGGGAACAATTGGAATCGAGAAGGGCCCCGACATAGACACCTACCTTTCATTTGAAGAATACGACCTCCTAAACAAGAAGTTACCAGATGCAAAAATTGTAGCCGCAGACCCTGTCATATGGGAGCAGAGGAGTGTGAAAACCCCATACGAAATAGAAATCATCCGTGAAGGCTGCAGGAGATCAGTAAAAGTTTTGAGGGCGGCCTTTGAAACCATTAAGCCTGGGGTGAACGAACTCGATGTACATAGAGCCTTCTGGAGAGCCTGCGCCGAACAAGACTTGCTGGAATCACCAAACTGTTCAACTTGGCTGTGCTGGTCGAGCAACGCTGAGGAGGAGGGAGGAGTCTTCAGGTGGATAACTGGACCTGTAGACCGCATCATAAAGGAGGGAGACATGGGAATCAGCGACTGCGGACCCACATATAAGGGCTACCAGATGGATTGGCAAAGAACCTTCTATGTAGGCGACCCTCCAAAGAAACAGATAGAACTAAGCAAACTGGCTATAGAGGGAGAACAGGCAGCCATAGACGCCCTGGTACCAGGGGCAAAGGTGGGAGACGCCCACAAAGCCTCAGTGGAAGCACTAAAGAAAAAGGATCCCATGCAAGTGCACATAATAAACTTCGTGGGGCACGGTATGGGTTTATCAAATCATGAGCCACCATGGGTTATACCCGACAATCCCACCATAGTAAAGGAAAACATGGTGTTCTGTGTAGAAGTGGGAGCTTTCGACCTAGAGATGCGGCTGGTAGGAGCCATGCCCGAAGACATCGTGCTTGTAACAAAAAAGGGCCCCGAAATCCTAACCAAAGACTTCCCACGCGACCTATGGATAGCAAAATAAAACCGATACGGTAATATACTCCTTTCACTCTTTTTATTAAGTATCAAAGCCGTTTGGGGGTATTTTTGTTGGTTTTATTATCAACTATGCCCACCATTCCAGGATACACGGTCAAAAAGGTTTTGGGACTGGTTTACGCCACAAATGTAAGAACGAGAGGGATGCTCGGTAAATTTCTTTCAGGTATCCGGGGAATGACCGGAGGAAAGGGTGGAGCATACCTAACCGAAATTGACAAGGCACGTGATGAGGTTCTGGAAGAGATTAAAAGAAAAGCCTCAGGAATGCATGCCGACGCGGTGTTATCTATCAATCTTGAAATGACTGAAATTCTTGAAGGGTTCATAGTAATAAGCGCCTATGGAACAGCGGTCACAATCAAGAAGGAAAAATAAATACAATCATAAAGCAAGCATCAAATCCCATAACTCCATTTTTTAGAGGAATACCGTTTTCAAATTATTATCTGGTCATTTACTGAAAAGTCAATTATTAAATATGGAAGAGGGGAGGTAGCAGACATTGTTAATTTCGGATTCCATAATTGTTTCTTTCTTTCTCCCTTGAGTCCTTTTTAATGCATAAATCGAAAGAAACGATTCTCAATAATGCTGTCTATAACCTATTTAGAAAGATAAAGGATGCGCCAAATCAGAAGCTGACAGACTCACTGATAATTGAAACACTAGGTTTAAATTCAAACTTCCAGTCCACCCCTTTTCTTGGCAGCCAGTTTACTTGTATTATAGCGTCTCTCATTTCTCTAGCACTGGAAACTCAAAGTGCAAACTTTTAGAGTTAAGAATTATTCTCCTCAAGATTTCACCATCTTTAAGAATTCTTCTACTTTTCTGGTGTTTACGATGTCTTTGGCTGTGGCCCAGCCTCTTCTTGCTTGGGCGATTCCCAGTTCTAGGTAGTGCAGGTGGGGTTTGCTGTGTGCATCTGAGCTTATGCCGAGTTTGGCTCCCACTTCTACTGCTTTCCTTATGTATTCGTCCTTTAGGTCTAGTCTGTCGGGGTAAGAGTCTATGTCTAGAATTGTTCCATTGTCTTTTGCGGCTTCGATTATTTTGTCCATGTCTAGTGGAACGGGGTCTCTTTTCTGGATTTCTCTGGTGGTGGGGTGGCAGAGAATGTCCAGGTTTGGGTTTTCGATGGCCTTCAATACTCTTCTGGTCATTTCTTCCCTGCTTTGTTTAAATTGGGAGTGTATTCCGGCGCTGACCACATCCAATTCTTCCAGGGTTTCATCTGATATGTCTAGGCTTCCATCCTTTAGAATGTTTAACTCTACACCCTTAAGAATCCTTATTCCAGAAATCTGCTCATTAAGCGCATCTATTTCTTCTCCCTGTTTTAGAAGCATTTTTTCGTCCAGCCCGCCGGTCATAGCTAGGGATTTGGAGTGGTCGGATATCACAATATATTCCAGTCCCAGCTTCTTGGCTTCCTCAGCCATCTCCCTTATAGTGTTAACTCCATCAGTCCAGTTGGAGTGTACCTGTAAATCTCCCCTCAAATCCTGGTAGTCAACCAGTTTCGGAAGCTTATTTTTCCTGGCAGCATCTATTTCTCCAGTGTTCTCTCTCAACTCTGGGGGAATCCATTGTAGACCCAGTTTCTTGTAGATTTCTTCCTCTGTTCTGCCAGCTATCTGTTTTTCTCCTTCAAACAAGCCGTACTCGCTTAGTTTCCACCCTTTCTCCTGCGCGATTCTTCTGAGGGCAACATTGTGGTCTTTGCTCCCCGTAAAATACTGCAAAGCGGCACCGAAGCTTTCCTCGGGCACCACTCTAACATCAACATCCATTCCCGTTTTCAGCTTCACAGAGGATTTGGTTTCACCCTTACCAATAATGTTTACCACCTCGGGCATGGAAACGAAGAAATCCATCACCCTCTTTGGATTATCAGATATAACGAGAAAGTCGGCGTCGCCAATTGTTTCCTTCATTCTCCTCACAGAGCCGGACACCACAACCCTCTTTGTCTCCGGCAACGACTTCAATCTATTTTCTATGTCCCGAATTAGGGGCAGAGTGAACCCCAAAATGAATCTTCCCTTACTCCTCTTTGCGAATTCTATTCCTTTCAAAATGTTCTGCTCAGTCTTCTCCTTGAAACCTGGCAACTTACATATCTTGTGGGCAAGGGCGGCCTTTTCCAAGTCCTCTATATTTCTAATTTTCAATTCTTGCCAGAGGGTCTTGATGGTTTTGGGCCCCAGCCCCTCTATTCCCGAAAGGCTTTCTAAATCTACTGGAACCTTCTCCCTCAACTCCTCATAGTACTTAATCCTTCCCGTTTTTATTAGTTCCTCTATTTTTTCAGCAATACTCTTCCCGACACCCGGAATTTCCATTAGGGCCTTGATTCCACCCTTTCTGTAGATTTCCTCCACATCCTCCTGCAAAGCCTCAATGGATCTGGCAGCCTTCTCATAAGCCCTAGGTTTAAACTGCACGTCATCCATTTCCAGAAAAACAGCTATCTCCTTAAGAATATTGGCAACCTCAAAATTCTTCGTCTCAAAGCCTCCTCTACAGCACAATACCCATATTTTGTGTGAAATATACATGTCACCAAGTAAAATTAAGGATTACTAATCAATGGTCCTTTTGCTCACATATAACTCTACATGAGGTGTATCTTGTTAACTGGAAATATAGTATAGAAATGCCTTTTAAATTTCAAAATATGAAAATCTGTTATTTTCTTACAATGGAGCTATTGTGTTGAAAATTTGTGGTGTTGGTAGTATTCCCTTCTTTATTCGATGTGGATAAAGAGATTTTTGAATGAGCAAAATTTAAATATTAATAAAATTAATTTCTAGTATTAAAAAAATTAATAAATTTCGCGAAGATGCGTCTCAAAATTGTAAAAAATACAGATGCCACTTCCAGCGGTTCTCCCCAGTGCAACTTCAAAAATCCAAAAGTTCCAAAATTCGAAGTGCCCCACGGTACTTCTCGGAATAGAAACAAACAGATTAATTATCATAAAAACAAGTCCAGTCAACCCAAAAAAACACCTAACCAGTAAAAACCTCGGTCTCGAAAAATCGTAAAGAAAAACTGTTATCGGAATAAGAATACGTTCAACTTGCAATCTCGGGGGGCAGGATAATATGTTCCCCAATGAAAATGAAGAGTAGAGGCGGAAACCATGTCAGAAATTGACCCGAAAATCCTTAACCTGATGGAGATGGTTATGAGAGCCTATGACTGCTGTCTTTCATGCTCAGCCTTCCTTATCGTCCTAGATAATGAGAACAGGGAGCTTGCGAAAAGGGAAATTGTTATAGGTTCAGCTTAAACCAGCCTACCTAACTATATGTTATCAAAAACTTTTTTTTCATTCTTGCCATGAAAAACTCGCTCCCCCCTTTTCTCTCCAAGACCCGTAGCACGCAAGCCCGCTATGAAAAAACATTTTTCGCCCTTTATCTGAAACTCGAAGCGTGTGTGGTTGCCAAAGGAAAAATGTTTTCCTCCCATTCCGAAACATGCAAGCGTATGCAAATCTATACATAACTAGATAGCTTATAGGCACTTGTTTAAAACACGCAGGTGTATAAGGTTTCGGAATTATATAAAAGACAAAAGACATGCAATTCAACTAAAAGAAAGAACTAATCGCAGCTGATCGGGACTTAGAAAAACTCATATAGGAGAGCATATCCATACTACTATACCTACCAGAAAAATGAGGTAAAACCTTCATTTGTTAATTATTTTGAATAGCTTAACTCGACAATGTTAAATTAGGTTCGTTTCCGTTTCTAGCAATTACTGAAAACCGCCGGGAAAAGCCATTTTCTCTCACCTAAAAGAAAAAATCGGGAGAAAAAATCGGCAATAAGGCAAATTTAACATCACCAAGATGGCATTTCTATTCTCACAACCAAAATAAAAGCGGGTGATGGAGTTCATACTTTAACCGCTTATTAACTGATAACTCTTACCCCCACTATTAAGGGAGGGAAACATCGTTCATGAGCGAAAAAGAACAAACTATTAGCTATTCCGTATTCCACGGCGAGATTCCACCACCTGGAAATACATATTATGCTGTTTGTTTCTCCATGCTCTTATCTGCACTGGAAAAGTGATGGGAGGAAATGTGGATGGGTTTGGAAGGAAAAGATGACAAGTATATTTTGAAGGAAGCTGCCAAGTTTGTTATTCTATTGGGCGTGGTGAGCCTCTTTGCAGACATGACCTATGAGGGAGCACGCAGCATCACGGGCCCCTACCTCTCCATCCTGGGGGCAAGTGGAACTATTGTGGGAATTGTTGCAGGATTGGGGGAGTTGGTCGGGTATGGCTTGCGCCTTATTTCCGGTTATATTAGTGATAGAACAGGAAAATATTGGGCTGTAACAATATCAGGATATGTAATGAACCTCTTTGCAGTCCCCCTTCTGGCGCTGGCAGGACGACTAGACGTTGCAATCATCCTCATAATCTTGGAGCGAGTGGGGAAGGGCATCCGTACACCTGCCCGTGACGCTATGCTTTCACATGCCACCGCGCAGATGGGGCATGGCTGGGGATTCGGTGTACATGAAGCACTTGACCAGATAGGAGCTATCCTTGGCCCCCTAACCGTGGCCGCCATCCTCTATTTTGAAGGAAGTTACCAGGTAAGTTTTGCAGTGCTACTTGTGCCTGCCCTCCTTGCGCTGAGCGTACTTGTAAGATCCCGGTTTTTGTATCCTCGTCCCCGCGTCTTCGAGGAGGATAGGTCTAAACTGCAGAGTAGGGAGTTTCCCAAAGTGTTCTGGCTCTATCTTGTGGCAGTGGCTTTGATTGCTGCGGGATTCGCTGATTTCTCCCTGGTTGCCTTCCACTTCAAAGAAGTCGCTGTAGTTTCCGATGATTGGATTCCCCTCTTTTATGCTGTTGCTATGGGAGTTGACGCCTTGGCGGCGCTTCTCTTTGGGCGACTATTTGATAGAGTGGGTATGCCTACTCTCATTGTTGCCACTGTTATATCCCTATTTTGTGCACCCTTAGTCTTCTTGGGTAATTTTTACTTTGCCCTTTTGGGTGTTGCCCTTTGGGGTGTAGGCATGGGAGCACAGGAATCCATTATGAGGGCTACCATTGCAGGCATGGTTTCCATTGATAGACGCGGCTCAGCTTACGGAATTTTCAACACTGGCTATGGTGTATTCTGGTTTTTAGGCAGCGCACTAATGGGAATGCTCTACGATGTCTCAATTCCCGCCCTCATTACCTTCTCGGTGGCGGCTCAACTGGCCTCCATCCCCATTCTCCTGCTAGTCGGAAAAAAATTCCTACACACTCCACGTTAAAGTAACTTTTGACGCAGCAACCCCAATTATAGTAGTTAACACAGAGATGCTCAACATAAGAGGTAATTTTTATATGGCTCCTCATATCTTCACTTAGCCATGGCGATGAAGCTCGCCTATAACCGTCCCTGCTTCAAATCCCGCAGGGGCTGATAGCTTCTACCCATATTAGAGATGGAAGAGTGTGTACCTGGTTGCGTGAAGTAGGGCGGTTAACTTTGGGAAAAGAAGGAACTCATGGCACTAGGAAGGGGCGACTTGCCGACTCTTTTTTGGTTGAAGGCGTCATAAAATATGTTTTGAATGGTCAGAATAGTGATGGGGGCTACACTTTTTGCCCTGGAGCAGAATCGAATGCCCAGGATACTTACTACGGATTGGAAATCTACAAAATACTAAATTTCCCCTTTCCAAATGCGGAAAAAACAGTTGAGTGGTTACTATCTCTTGAAATGTACAATATTTACACCTACTACTATGTGGGCAAGGCCCTAACACTGTGTGGCGAGCGGTTGGATGACCGTTTCAGAGAATTTGTCACTTCCGAAATTAGTTCCCGAAAGCATTCTATAAGTACAAATGTCTACACTGAGCTTTCTTCAGGTTTCAAGTCTTCACTCATGATTTTAGAACTTGCAGAAATACTAGACGTGAAGTTTGACGGGGCAGATATGGAGAGGTGGCTGCTGGGATTCAACAACAGAGACGGCGGATTTGGTGAAAACGGGCATTCAGACATCAGCTCAACATATTATGCTGTAGCCTCTCTCTGCCTCCTAAAACACGACAGAAAGAATTTGCGGGGAGCCGTAGAGTTTGTGAGAAAATGTGAAGCGCCCCACGGCGGATTCACCATCATTCCCGACTCTTTGAAAACATACATAGAATTTACATACGCAGGGGTAATGACTCTTGACCTTCTTGGAGAAAAATTGAGATTTCCGCAAAAAACAGCGGATTTCGTGTTAAAATGCCAACGTGTTAATGGAGGCTTTGCTCGAACAGACATTGGAATATCAACCCTTGAAAACACCTTCCAAGCAGTCAAAATACTGCAAAAACTGGGCATACTTTAGAAAAAAATCAAAAACAAAACCAGCCTCAAAAAAGGTTTCTAGCCGAAAATTTCGCAGCATCCCTTTACACTCTTTGATACGAACTGTGACAGTGACACATTAAAACATTTATCCTTTTCTGGTTGAGGAGATGCTTATTTTCAATCATTTAGGGGTCTCTTAGACTGACATTTCCCTTTTTCCAATCTATGTCTATGTTTAAATGTTGGAGAACATTGCGGCCAAGAAGTATTTCCTCTACATCATTCCTTATGTCAACAGCCGTCACTATTTCTAACCCTCCCACAATAAAAATTGCAGCGTAAAGTACTCTTTCTTCCTGTTTTCCGCCGATACTTTTGATTTCAGCTGTAGCGACAGGGTAATGGTGTAGCTCTAGTTTTTTGTTTATGTCCTCTGTTACTATTGTTCCATCGCTTCCCGTATCGATGTAACCCCTAACTGTCACACTTTTTCTCGACAAATCTCTTATCCTGATTGAACACCATGGAAAGGGGGGGATAATAGTTTTCATCTATACCTGCAGATTCTGTGTCCAACCTTCTGCTCCTCTCCAACTTTGGTTACGTAAAATACGTCTCCGCCAGTAACCTCGTATGCCTTTTTTACCACTTCACCAAACGCGTCTCCCTGAACCACCACCGCCCCCCTAAATATTGCAACCCACTTACCCTTATACTTCTCTAAGAGTTTCGATCTTAACTTTTCATACGTCTCTTTTTCCTTCAACAATTTTTCTGTGGACATAAAGATACCCAAAATACTTATAAAAAATTGTATTATAAACATTCGCTAATCACAATAAATAAGAGAATGAAGAATAACTAGCTTTACAATTTCATTGATGCGCACCACTAAAACAAATGCAGGAAGTGCTCACTCTGGGAATAACTCCTTTAATATAACCTTTGCTGTGTTTCCATATTTTGTGGTTTAACATCACATTATAAATTATTGTACAGTGATGCAGAGAGCGTGGTTTATGCTTTAAAATGCTTTTTAGACATTCACAAAAAATTGGTGGTTAAACATTTTTTTGAGTGTGACTAGTTCTCTCCTTAAGTTATCTGTTCGTTTCCAGATTCTCTAGGAGGTTTTGTTCCATTCTGATAATCTCAGTTTTGTCCTTGGATAGTGGCAGTACTTGAACTTGTTGCAGGCGGTTCCGGTACAATAAATTCTGATGTGGTCTCTTGCAGTTTAGTTTCGGTTGTTTTAGAAATTTCTATTCCCACTGGCGGGATAGCAGGTGTAAACTGATCCTTTACGACCTCCACTAGGAACTTATCCTTCATTTTGAAGATGCGATTGAAAACTCCTGTGAACTCTTGGTTATTATCCTTATTTTCGGGCTCGTTTAGTTTTGATTCGTCAATAATTTTCAGGTTTTTCAGGGAATGCCCCACATGGAATTGGTCATACTTGCACCCTATCTTTCTTATAGACTCTGCTGCATTCAGCGCCAACCTTTTATCCATTTCACTGCAATTCTTCCCAAACCATAAGTACAGGGTTTTACTATACTCATCTATGATCGCCACCACACGGTCGCTGGACAAGTTTGTACGCCCAAAAGGAATAGGCGATCTCTCTCCGCGAGCAATCTGAAGCATAAGCACATAGCTAGGACCGTTATACGCATCCTTTACCTTTCGTTCCGCAAACTCTTTAATCATATTGAACACCCTAAAAAAACTGGGTTTGCCCAAAAAAGACAATTAAATCCAAGGTGGGAATTAACAAGTGGAAGACCAATTACGCAATTCTCTAAAATTATTATTAAAACTCTACGCGTGTAGAACAGGAAACACCCCTTTAACTACGCATTCCCAAACAAAACATCAAGCAAACAATGAAGAAAAATGTGACCAACATAACTATTTAAACCTTACCAACCAACCCTCATCCCTAAGGCACGCTTTCTTATTGTAGTGATGATAGGGCTGCTTTTGCTGTGATTTCTACCAGTCCTCCGATTCCCAGAGTGATTTTCACAAGCGCCGCCACCAAAAGTTTGGAACCCCTCGTCCCACCTAGGTGGCTACAAACGTTTTCCATGTGGTTGTTAGTGATAACGAGTGCGGATCTTGGTCCCGTGGGTTTGGTGAACTGGAGGGCTAGGCTATCGAGGGGGGTCTCTCTGGGGGCGAACATGAAGAGAGGCCCAGTTCCAGATTATGCTGGCGCTTTCTTCCGGTAGGGGGATGAGTTGTGTCAGGTGGTTGTGGATTGCGTCTTCTTTTTGTTTTGTTCTGGGGACGGGAAGATTTTTAACAGGGGTGGAGCACGTATCCTTTGGGGGAAGAGTCTACTTCAACGATCATATTGTTCGCCTTTTGTGAAGTCTTGTGAGTTGGCTCTTCCCCTCCTAAAAACACATCATCACTACATTAAGTTTTTGTGCCTCCTAAAACTAAAACTAAAGACATACACCAATAGAATCCAAAAAGTTGAAAAACAAGCATATAAGAAAAGGAGATCTCATTCCGCCCCAAACTCAAAACGAAAAAGTATACAAAACAAAAAATTGGAATCCGAAAAGTCTCTTTATCGCTTAGTTTAAATAGGCTCTCGCCCCTCAATAAGTTTAGGAAATCTGGTAACTAGGGGATTCGAATGGCGATTTCCAGAGATGAGTTCAAAAAAGTTCTACTCGACCTCCTAAAAACAGATAACTCACTCAGAGAGCAAGTTTACTCAATCATCACACAGGCTCCCCCCACAAAACGCGAAATAGAAACACTAACCAGAGAAATAAAAAACCTCACAGATGCTATGACCAAACTCTCGGCCAACTTCGAGAAGAGTCTTGAGCTTATGGTTAAGCGTATGGATAGCTTCGAGAATGAGATGAGGCTGCTAAGAGAGGAAACTGCTAAGCGTATGGATAGCTTCGAGAAGAGTCTTGAGCTTATGGTTAAGCGTATGGATAGCTTCGAGAAGAGTCTTGAGCTTATGGTTAAGCGTATGGATAGCTTCGAGAATGAGATGAGGCTGCTAAGAGAGGAAACTGCTAAGCGTATGGATAGCTTCGAGAAGAGTCTTGAGCTTATGGTTAAGCGTATGGATAGCTTCGAGAAGAGTCTTGAGCTTATGGTTAAGCGTATGGATAGCTTCGAGAAGAGCATGGGTATCTTCGATGAAGAAATGAGGAAGTCTAGGGAGGAGTTTCGCATTATTGCTAGTGCTCTTGGTGCTAGGTGGGGTTTTGCGGCTGAGGAGTCTTTTAGGGAGGCTATTCGTGGCATTCTTGGAAGTATGGGTTTCAAGGTGGAGAAATGGGAGGTTTACGATGATGAGGGAGTTGTTTTTGGTGCTCCTGGGGTTGTGGAGGTAGATGTGCTGGTAAGAGACAAGGAACATATGCTTATAGAGATTAAGTCCAGTATGAGTAAGAGTGATGTCGCTGCGCTTGTCTACAAGGCAAAGCTCTACGAAAAGCTTGTTGGGGTGAAGCCTTCTCTCTCAATAGTTTCACCATTCGTTGAGGACGACGCAAAAGAGAGGGCTCTTATGGAAAAAATTAAAATTTACACCAGGGTAAGAGAATTCAAACCAGTTTAAAAACCAAATAGCCTTTTGCTCACAAATATTTCTGTTAATTGTTAGCTCCATCAAATTTTCACTTGATATTTTCGCCCGAGTTGTGCTATATTTGCATCACTAGTGCTTGATCCATCTTTTTAATTATAGTTTTGTGCGTCTTTTTTAAGATTTTGAAGATATGTCTGGCCAATTCCCAAGAAATCAATAGCAGTGTTTGTGGATTCCAAGCAAGTTGTGGCTATGAACGTTTCATGGTAATAGAGGTTATTTTTCCGTTTTTCTATCTCGACAATGTTAAATTTATTCGATTGTTGTTTATTTCTCCCAGTTTTTTTCTTTTATGGTTTGAGGAAATTGGCTTTCTTTGCTGATTTAAAATTGAAGACTAAAATAACCAAATTTAACATTATTAAGCTATGATGTAATCATAATACCCCTAAAAGTAAAAATATGCACATTTTCGAGGCTTAAACTGATTACACTTTTGACAAATGCTAAGTACTTTTATTTCTCTTGCCAACTACTTGTTGGATGTATTTTTCTATGGCGTTTAGGGCTGACTCGGCGGTTTTAATGGCGTCTTTCGCTTCATCCTCTCTATAGGATTTGCGGGGGGAGACCACTGTTCTCGCCTTGATTGCCGGGTAGCGGGTTGCTGTGTACTGTTCCATTAGCCAGGCCGTTTCACGGAAAACGTTTCTAAGTTCTTCCACCCAGTCTTGAGGCGCGTGGGTTATCACTTCAGCGGCAAAAAGGGCACCTACATCATGTTCGTATACTTGCGTTAGGCCCTCGCAGGCAAGGGTTGCCTTCATAGCCTTTTCAACACACTGTTGTGATTCGAAAACTGCTTTGTGGAAAAACTTTTGTTTGAGAAGCTCTCTTGCCGCTTGCAAGTCAACTTTAGCTTCTTCAATTAGCTCGTATGCTAATTTGATTGCCAGGTCTGAGGTCATTTCACCACCCATATGCCGCTTCTCGGATAGTACTTAATTTTTCCCGCTTCAACATCCTTAAATATTTCCCGGATTTTCTTCTCAAAAAATCCAGAGGTGTCGAAGAGGACCTGGTATCCTGAAGCTACTCCTAGAACCAGTGGAAATCTTGTGTCAACCATGTAGTTGAAGTCGTCTGGAGTGAAGGGCAGACAGCGAACCGCCCTTTTAAGAAGCCATGTTAACTCAGTATCAACACCAATCACTCTTTTCTCCATATGGGAGTAATCCTCCTCAACAATTGCCAGAATGTCAATGTCGCTTGTGGGTTTCTCTCTCCCCTGCGCAAAAGAGCCGAAGAGCACCAAAGAAACCAAACTATCCTTGAACTCTTCCCTAAACGATTTTGTAATAATATCCTTCTCCTGCTCTGAAAGCACTTTAAAAACCTCTCTCTCCAATAAGCCCTTTTTTCCTCATAAAGATTTCTTAGAGGCACCGGCAAAACATATTCATAGCACCACCCCATAAACCCCCTTCTTACATGCCACTAAGAAAATAAGGAACAATCAACCCTGAAAAAGGTAAACAAATAAGCTAAACCCTAACGTGTAGGGCTGCCCAGCGATTTTCTTTATGGGGTGTTGGATGTTGCGTGTTAATTATACTGTGCTTGAAGAAAAGCTATAAATAATTGCGAAAAAAGGCTGTAACCTAGTAGGCGAAGAATTAGTTTGAAGAAGTGAGTGTATGAGGAGGAAATTCTTTTTTCCCTATGATCCCAGAGAGGGGCAGGAAGAGTTCATGGAGTTTATCTCCAAGAATATTGATGAGGGCGCAGTGTGTCTCAACGCTTCTACGGGCTTTGGAAAGACCCCCGCAATTCTCGCTGCTCTTCTCCCCCGCGCTAAGAAGCACAAGATTATTTGGGCGGTGCGCACCGGAAACGAAACCGACAGACCCATAGAGGAACTCAAAATAATTAATGACAATTTGGGCAAAGAGTTCTTCGGCCTATCCTATAGGGGTAAGAGGGACATGTGCCTTCTTGCTAGAGACATCAGGTTAGAGGAGGAAATGGACTATCAAGACGTTTCATTCCTCTGTGAGAATCGCAGAAAAAACTGTGACTATTACCTTGGATTACAAAATCTTGATGTGGAAGATTTCCTTGGAGGACCCAAACTCTACTCTGAGATTCTAAAGCTGTGCTGCGAACAGGGTGTATGTCCCTATTTTGCCCAGAGGGAACTTCTACCATACGCAGATGTGGTTTCACTCAGCTATAATTATATTATCGATGATGGAATGAGCTGGAGCGTTAAGCGTCTCGTTCCCTTCACATCCAGCTTTCTTGTGGTGGACGAAGCTCACAACCTTCAGAGTGCCTGCGGAAACCTGAACTCTGACCGCATAACACTTGGCACCCTAACATATGCTCTAAGAGAGATTCAAAAGTTTAATTCTCTGGAGGCTCGCCGGGTTGAGAACCTCATCAACCGCCTAAGAAGCGAACTCCAACACGCCTTTGAAAAAGTGCCAGGGGAGGAGATGGAGTTTAACCCCAAAGATTTCCTTGGCAACATGCTGAGAAAAATAGGGGCCGATAGGTACTTGTTGGTGGAAGTCTTACAACTCATGAATGAGTATGGAGTGAAGGTTAGGCGTAGCCAACTGGAGGAGGGTAAGAATCCCCGCTCCTCACTGTTTCACCTCTCAAATTTTTGGCTGACAGTCATAGAAAACATGGATGTCCAGGGAGTAGCCTTCATAGCCTCCAGAGAAAGGGAAAACATTATTCTCGAAATGTGGGATATGAGAGCCGCAGAAATCCTCAGAGATAAGTGGAAAAACTTCTACAGCTGCATCTTCTGCTCAGGCACACTAAACCCCATCAAAGCATTCGCAGAAACAATAGGACTAGAAAACTATGCAGGAAAAAGTTTCCACTCCCCCTTCGACAAAGACAAGATAGCAGCATACGTCACCAGAGGATTGACCACTAGGGGAGAAGAGCTCAGTGAAGAAATGGCAAAAGCCTACGTTGACGCCATAGAGAAATTCGTAGACGCAGTTAAATCCAATATCGCCATTTTCACCAGCAGCTACCGCATCCAGAACGACCTCATCACAGCAGGACTCAGAGAAATGGTGGAAAACAAAGGCAGACCCTTCTTCGCAGAAAAGGAAGGCATGAGTGGAGACAGCTCCCGAGAAATCCTCGACAGCTTCAAAGACGCAGCCTACGAAAAAAATCCAGGCGTCCTCTGCGCCCCCTGCACCGGAAGATTCGCCGAAGGAGCAGACTTCCCAGGAAAAGAACTTGAAGGAGTATTCTTGGTTGGCATACCTTTCGACAGAATGAGCATAAAAACCCAACTCTACCTCAAATACTACGAAACCATATACGGAAAAGAAAAAGGCATCTACTACGCCTACGTGGTTCCAGCGCTAAGAAGAGCCTCCCAAGCCCTAGGGCGAGTACTAAGATCCAAAGAAGACCAGGGAATATTCATCCTGGGAGACGAACGCTACAATGAAAAACGCTTCCAACAACTACTCCCCGACTACATCCAAGAAAACCTACAAACCATTGAAACACACGACATCACCAGCGAACTGAAAACTAAGTTACATTCTTTTCAAAAGTGACACGGATCTCTTTTTCAAAAATTCCAATCAAAACATCAGTATTTATCACTATCATAGTTTGCGCTCCGCCTTTTCCCTGTAAATTTCAGCCAGCACCTTTTCCTTATCCCTAAATTCAATGCATCCCCCCCTAAGCCAAGTTTCAATAGGATCCATACTCTCTAAAAGCCTCTCAAAAAGATCGCAAACTTTCTCCCTCACGTTTAATCCTTAACAGTTTTTTATATACCTCCTCTCGAATCGTTATAATCAGTTAATAGGAGCCACCCCAGAATACTAACGTTTGAACTATATTTAAACCCATTTTTCAATAAAAAGTCTATCTACACTCCCAAATCATAATGGTTATTCATTCTGTTACTGGACGCATTTCTTAAAATCGGTTCCACCAATCACTAAGGCTTCTAACCCTGATGAATATTAAAAGGCGGGGAAGAAGAAACTGAGAGCCTTCATTAGTTACAATATTTTGACACTCTCCGCAATAAGGAGTAGGTGGCTCGCCTCGCCAATAATCCTTGTAAAGGTTATTCCCCTTTCCTGTTTTTCCGTCGGAGAGAAGCGTGTAGTAACTTGTTAGGCTCCCGATAAATATGCCATTATGAGCATTAGCAGGTTGTAATCTTCACCGGTAACTAGAATCCAGTAGAGGATTTGAAGGACTCCCTTTGGAAATCCATACAAGAGTATCCAGTAGAATTCACTTATAACCAAACCCACAAAGAATCCTAGCATGAAATCTATCCAAAAGTTACTGGGCTTCCAAACTTTTAGAACCACCAGAAGTACTACGATTGGCAGAGAATACATCCAATGATGAATATGCGTTAAAGAAAGCTTGAGTATGGCACCCGGAAAAAAGGTATGCTGAACCACAAGCACAACAAAGCTCAAAGCTATACCCAAAAGCCAAGCCCAAGACAGAAACCTACCAGGTTCCCCACCAAATTTTCCAGAAAGCATATTCTCAGAAGTTTTCCCTTCACCAGAAGACACCAATCTCAACCTCCACACAGGAAGTGAAAATACACCGTTCAATAATGTGAATTCAGCAACAACCCTTAAGCAATAATAACTTTTTCACTAAAAAAGTTAACTTCCCAAAAAAGGAAAGTCAACTGCCACAAACAGATAAAAAACAACTAAGAGAAGATAGAAACAGCTCCACCACTAAGGAGCGGCACCATTAATGGTTGAATGGGATGGAAGTGATTAACGCTACTTGGAGGTTACCGTTTCTATGAAGAATCTTATGAATTTCCCGGCATTCACATCCAGGCACACATTAATTTTAGTTTTGCACTCTTCAAACTCTCCAGTGTTATTCTCACTCACCAAGGTTTTCCCCAGAGTAACAAGGTTGTCGGTGACCACGTTTACGTAGAGCTTTTTGGTTTTCACAAATCCTCTATCAACCGCCACGCCCACCGCCAAAACATCATGAATGGGGCAACCCCCCAACCTTCTATGACCCGGAAAGTTGAGGCTATACCTGAGCGCACGATAAATAAAGTCCGTCACCGGTGTATCCGCCCCACGAATCTCCTCAATGTCCTTACTGGTAATGAGGGTTTTCAGAGTCACATCCAATGGCACCAGAGTCACGGGCAAATCCGACTCAAATATTATTTTAGCCGCCTCAGGATCTGTATGAACATTAAACTCAGCATAGGGAGTAACATTACCCGGAACATTGACAGCCCCACCCATAACAATAACCTCCCCCACCTTCTCACCCATATCAGGCATCCTAACATACGCTTCCGCCAAATTAGTAAGCGGACCACAGGCAACCAGCGTAACCTCACCAGGCCTCCTCAACAACTTCCCCACTATGAGATCTATGGCTCCCATACACTTATCCTGCACAGGGGGCAAAGGAAGAAAAGTTTCACCCAGCCCATCCTCACCATGAACATGCTCCGCAGTCACCAGCTCCCTAACCAAGGGATGAGGCATACCCGCAGCAACCGGAACATCCAACCTACCCACAAGACCCAAAACCCTCAAGGCATTCTTAGTCGCCTTCTCTAAAGAAACATTACCCGCAACAGTAGTCACCGCCTCCAAATCCAAAACATCACACTTGGCCGCAAAAATAATAGCCAAAGCATCATCAATGCCCGGGTCACCATCATAAACCAGTCTAACCATCACAACAAACCCCCACACAACAAAAAAACAGAAACCTCAAATCCAAGCAAACCAAGACATCCATAACCAAACCACCAATCACAACCAAACTCACTTAGCAACCATCAATAACTCCCTTACATCATACACAACAAGTTCCCCTTAATCAGACTTTCAACGGTAAAAACATTGGAAAACTCCAATAATAAATTTATAGACCCTAAATATAAGCGCACCGAGTTCCAACCATAAACCCGTAAAAAATTATGCATAACCTCAGATTATGGGTGCCAGTCCCAAAAAAAGAAGCGAAACAAAAACTAGCAAAACCAAATCACAAAATAAAAAAATAAAGGAGGGGAGCCACAAAATATTCACCCTTTTTTTATTTTATGCCTCCGCGCAAGAATGACCGCCGCAGCCACTATAATTACCACCAGTAAAGCCGCTATTCCGCCCAGAATGGGAAGCATCATGCCCCCCATCGGTGCACTACTCTGCAACAACAAGTACCAGAGAAACATAATTCCACCAGGACCCAGAATATCCCAAATAGTCAACTGCGCCGCAACCAGAGCAAAATCATGATAACCATATTCAAGATAAGTAATATTCGCCGACACTATCCGACCATTAGAATCCACAGTAGTATTCAGAGGAACCCAACTTTCAGAAGTCTTATTATAGTAACATATAGTGAAATCAGAAGCTTTGGCGCCCCTAACAGAAAGCTCAGAGGGAGTATAGTAGAAATTCAATGTAGCATTCAACTCAAGCGGTAAGCCGTCGTGTACATAGATGTTCATAAGTTTTACTATTGGGTATCCGTTGATACTCGTATAATTCTGGTGACGCGTATAAGTATACATCTCTAGATGGTGAAGAGTATCATTGCTTTTTATGGTTACACTTCCACCGTTGAGAAAGGAAGAGTCAAGAGTCTTTTCAACGACATCTTCTAATGTGTACCTATTACCACCAACACCTTCTAATTCTTTAAGTGGCTCAAGCCCACTGCCACTTACATCGGACAATGTCCAAGTCTTGTGGTAGCCAAACGGTAAAAGCACATCTCCAGCGGGTATTTTCATTTCCATGTCTGCTTTTGCCTCCAACAGTATACCTGAGTTTCTCCCAAAGTAGGCCGTGTAGCTTAACTGTGTTATGTTGTAGTTGGACAAGCCCAGGGGCAGTATCATGTCCGCCTTCCAACAATCATAACTGTATCCACCAATATTCACAGTAGTAGCGCCAGAAACCTTGAAAGGTGCAAGAAACATAATCACATAATCGGGCTTCTGATAGTCACCGAAATTGAAGAGGGGCATAGTATTATTTGGGAAGAATAGTGGAAGCCACACAAGCAAAGTCATAACTGTCCCCTCCCTAATATAGGGAGGCGCAAGGCCAAGCAAACCCACTGGAAATATACTCGAAGCATCATAGAAAAATCTTAACAAATTAAGTATTCCACTTTTAGTATCTGTCCCATTTAGGTAAATGTCACGCCAACCCCTCTTAGTCGTCTCATTATAGTAGGTGGGGTTCCAAGGCTGGGAGCTATTCCAACGCCATTGCCAGAGATCGTTTGGTATTTGTACTTCTTGGGAAATACCTATTTCCCCAGTTATGAAGCCAGAAGCATTCATGATTCCCATAGTCCAGTTAAAGTAACTTCGCCCCAAGCTGTTCAGCGTCACCACACCAAGTGATCCATTGGTCGGTTCCGTCACATCCATGTACCAGTAGCCAGCCTCACTATACGTGAAATTCGCCTGGTAACCAGACCATGAAGATTCCGTTGTAGAGTAACCTGTTATGTTTGCGTTAGTGAGCGATTCTATTATATTTGGGGTGCTTGCGGTGCTGTTAAACTGCATATTCACATGAAAACTATATAGGCCTTCCTCGAATATTAGTGACTCGGCGATGATGCTTGCGACGCTTAGCCCGCTAGTCTTCTCAGCAAAATTGTTTAAACCCATAGCACACTGAAAAGTATCAACTCCCAAAGTGATTGTGCCCCGCCATATTCCCTGTGTCATCCAGCTGTCATAAAAACTGGAGGGACCACCAGTTTGGTTAAAAGTGGGAGTTGTGACTCTCCCCATCACCTCAGATACTACCACCTCTGGGACTATTGCTTCTATCCAGTATGGTGCCATGATTTGGATGTTGTCGCCCGCTTTTATTCCCGTGGGTAGGGCTATGAAGGCGTAAACGTTACTCTGCCTAACTATCTCACTCTCATTTGCTGGTGGTGTGGGGAACAGTCCGCCGGTGCTGTTTAATCCAATTTCCCTAGTTTGGTTGTGAATGGCAAAGTATCCCGGGGAATATCCCGGACCGGCTACGAAGACTATGAACCAGTCCCCCCAAGCGCTGGAATTGTAGTAAAATTCGAAGGCAAATTGGAATCCCTCAGATTCAAGCTCGCCGCCTGGGAATATGCTGGCAAAGGCGAGTAAAACATCATATGTGATGTTGCTTCCATTCTGTACGTATGCGCCTAGGGGTTCTGTGGTGATTTTTTGGACGTTTGCCTGGTTTGATAGTGTTAGTGGTGGTAGTGTGTTTGTAGCTGTAGTGTTTGTGGCTAGGGGTGTGATTAGTAGTAGGGTGAAGAGTGTGAGTACTGTTAGGGCTGCTAACTTTTTTGTTTCCATACGCTTTCTTCCTTTTTTTAACTATTTTTTTGTGGTTATTTTTTTAACATCTTGTACTTAAAAATTTTTTTTATTATTTAGTTATTTAAATATTTTTTTCTGTGTGTAATTTAGCCCCGGCGAATTGGAAAAGGAGTATTATTCCTCTTTTTGCCAAACGGAGGTTTCTATTCGCTTTTCTTTCAGGATTTGTGCGGGGAGCAAAAGAGGGAACCATTAGGCTTCTTTTTGCTTTTCCAGCAATTGTGGGGGGGGATCTGAAATTTGAGCCAAATACACACGTTTTCAATTTTTTTAATTAAGGGTTATAGCATTTTATGAAGTCTGCAAGTGTTGGATTCCCCCCTTTTTTGTGAGCTTTTCCTTTTTTTCTGAAAAGGTATTTATTTATATGTGTGTTATTTATTTCGTCTTAGACCAGTTTTTGTTTGTTGGTGAGTTGCTTGGAGGTTTGTTTCTTAGGTGGAGTTTGTGAAGTTGGGCGTAGCTGTGTTTTGCTCAAGTCTGAGGATACTAGGATTCTTTTGGATTGTGGGATCAAGCAGGGGGAGCTTACTGAGTATCCTTCCCTGGAGCTCGTTGATGGTGTAGATGCGGTTGTTCTGACCCATGCCCACATTGATCATAGTGGGGCTCTGCCTCTTCTTTTTTCTATGGGGAAGTGTTCTCAGGATTTTATGGGCATTTTTTGTACTCCTCCCACGGTGGCTCTCTCCCACATTATGTTGAGGGATTGTTGGAAGTTGCAGCAGGTGGAGTGGGAGAGGTTTAACCTGCCCCGGCTCTATGATTACGAGGATTTGGTGGAGTGCCTGAACAATTTCAAATCTGTGAATTACCACTCTTCCTTCAATGTGGGTGATTTCACCATAACTTTTTATGAGTCGGGCCATGTTCTGGGTAGCTGTTTTCTCAAAATAGAGTCCCACGATGGTACCCTGGTATACTCCAGCGACATTGGGGGATTTAATAGGAGCAATCATCTTAATCCTCCCGAAACAGGTACGAGGTGTGACTGGCTAATATTGGAGTCCACTTATGGCACAACCCTTCAGCATCCCGCCATCAAGCAAGTACATAATAGTTTGATTGAGTTGATTAGGAGCCATTTTGAGGAGCATCCTGAAGGTAAGGTTTTAATACCCTGCTTTGCCTTTGCCCGGAGCCAAGAGGTTATGCGCTTACTTAGTATACGTAATCTCCCCTATCCCATCTATTATGATGGTATGATAAAAGAGACACAAAGGGTGTACGATGCTCACGTAGCCTATATGAATGAGGAGGTGAAAAACCAGTTCTACCAGACACGGCAAAATCCCTTCCTGGGAGACTTCACCCCAATTGAAACCATGGAGCAGAGGTGGAAGGTAATAAGAAGCGAGAAGCCAGCAATAATCCTCGCCCCCAGTGGGATGCTCAATGGCGGCTGGGCTCCCTTCTACCTCTCCAAGCTAAACACCCCCGAGAATCTAATTATTTTTGTTGGCTACCAGGCGGAGGGCACCCCGGGAAGAGAAGTATTGGATGGTAAGGAGAAGGTTAAAATTACCATACTGGACGAAGACTATGAGTGGAGCGAAGAGGAACTGGAGGTAAAAATCAAAGTGGCCAAGGTGGAGGGCTTCAGCAGTCATGCGGCGGCAAACGACTTACGCACCTTTGCCCGAAGCTGCAAGCCGGAAAAAATATTCCTGGTTCACGGCGATCCCCAAAATGTGGAGGCCCTAAGCCAAATCTTCAAGAAGGACAAGATGCTCAAGGATGCGGAAACCATTATACCCGAGAAGGGAAAAAGCTACCAGTTGAAGCTGGACATTGCAGGAAAAGACCTCATAAAAACCATTATAGATAAACTGGAAGACTTGGAAGACAGAATTTCCAAAATAGAAAAGAGGCTTGGCCAATAATTCTCACAATTCCCTTTTTACACCGTTCATTGGGCTACTCATGTGGGAAAAATGCGATTTTAGTTCTTGGAACAAAATTGTTTTACTTAGATATGAGATATTCATGAGGAAGAGTTGTTTCCTGTATTTTTTGTTCCGGAGGAGTGCCAAAACATTTGCGAAGCAGGTTTTTCTTTGCTTCTTCTTAACTGATATTCACTTTTCAGAGTATCCTCCCTCGTTTCCCTCGAAATGAGTTTTGGTGATTCTTATCCTCTGCTCTTGCCAAATTTTTTGTGATTCATTTCACAACTTGGAGTTAGGGCTTATCCCGTCAACGATTTGGTTAACTCTAGGCATAGAAAATAATATTTATTTGAAGCATAAGCTTAATAGCCGGATCAGTCTGGCGATGTGGGTTTATTTTGCTCCATCTTTCAATAGGGTTCTGAATTGCGAATGAAGCTTTATTAGACTTTTTTCGATGCATGATTGAGCCGTTCCATATTACCCCGAGGTTTTTATAGAAATGTTTTTAAATGGGAAAAAGGACGATTATTACTAAAACTGGGATAGGAGATTTTGGATTTTATTTCTTATCGTATTAGTGTTTAATTAAAGATTCAAATTTTTTGACCCACATAGTTGGAATCGAAAAAGTGGTGTGGAAGGAGGAGTTAGTGGTTATGTCTGAGTTGGATGTGAAAGGAGAGGAGGTTGCAAAGGTGGCTAAGGCTCTGGCTTCACAGACCAGGCTGCAGCTGCTAAAAATGTTGTCGAAAAAATCCATGGATGTCAGCCGCATAGCATCGGCGCTGAACCAAACAGAAGCCAACATTTCTGCCCAAATCAAAATACTGGAAAAAATCGGCCTGCTAAAATCACACTACGAGCCCGGTGAACATGGAGTGAGAAAAGTCTGCGAAACAGCAGTTAATAAAATAAACATCAACCTATTCTAAAAAGCATTTCACAAAAATGTGAAGCCAAACCAAAATCACCCCAATACAAAAATTCAAAATTAAATAATTAGCGAACCTTGAAACAATCGGCGCAATAAGTACAATTCAGATGCTAAGGACAACAATTCCCAGTCACACCTCTTTTTTAATTAAACCACCATAGACTTCACTTTTTAAAAGGATGAAGGGCCGTTTCAAAATTTTCATGGCAACACTTGAAAAAGTGAGAATTCACACCAAACCCCTACCAAGAGATGAAAAACTTATCCCCACACACTCATTCAAAGGTCCAAAACCAACTACTCATTTTTTCGGCTTCCCTCCAAGAAACTTTATATATTTAGAAGCGTAAGCTTTATTCAAATAGAAAAATGCTTGTGGCGGTTTTTTGGCTGCCGGGCTTTTTCTATTTTGGTTAAATGTTTGTAAGATGAGTGGATATGTCTGAATCTGAAGAGTTTA
>JAHAWU010000187.1 GCA_018383815.1 Candidatus Jordarchaeia archaeon
GCTCTGAAGGGTGTTCTGGCGATGATTATTTTTTGGTTTTGCTGGTGGGTGTGCTGGGATGCTTCAAAAGACTTAGAACAAACGCCGAAAAAGATCAGCCACAAAAATTTTATTTTAGAGCGTTGTATTCATTTCTCAGGAAAAGATAAATAAAATATGTGATATTCTACTTTTATAAAACAAGTTTTTAGGCTAGGTGATGCTTTTGAAGATGGAACCGGATTTGAAAAAGTGGATTGACATTAAACCCTGGTATTATGAAAAATTAGCTGGTTCCGTCATTGAGAATTTGAGAAAAAATAATATGGATGGTATATACATTCCCTCAGCCAGAGAGGCTAGAAAAAAAATCTTTGAGATGGTAGAAAGAGAGGTTCCAGAAGGTGGTGTCATCTCTTGGGGAGGCTCTGTTACTCTCATAAATTTGGGAATTCTCTTCGATTTACAGAAGGCCGGGAAATGGACCTGCATAAATCCCTTTGAAGACATTGTTACACCCGAAGAGATTCATGTGGCAAGGCATTGGATGTTAACAGAGGGAGCCCTTGACAAAACCATTAAGAAGTGGCGTGCGGCGCTCCACGCCGACCTCTACCTAACCAGCACTAATGCAATCACCCTAAAGGGAACACTGGTTAATAGTGATGGATACGGCAACAGGATAGCAGCAATGATGTTCGGTCCCAAGAAAGTTTACGTTGTTGCGGGATGCAACAAAATAGTTAGAGACCTAGACGATGCCTTCGTTAGAGTGAGAAACGTGGTGGCTCCACAGCTTGTGAGAATGATGGGAGGCGAACCCAAGAGCAAAGAGGAGGAACAATGGTATCCCCCCTGCTCCCGCTTGGGAAGATGCGGAGGCGAACCAAAACTTCTCAAAAACTGCGGACACAAAAATAGGGCATGCGGCATGACCACCATAATAGATCAGCCCCACATACCAAATAGAATATTTGTGATACTCATAGGAGAAGACCTGGGATTCTGAATTCTCTTGAAGAAAAATATTTAATTTCTCTCCCCCTTTCGTGCTTTGTGATAGAGCTTTTGGAGTTTTGGTTTAATGTTGTGGATGCCCATTAATTTTTTAAGTTTTTCCAGTTTTGCTTTCTTTATGAATGAAGGGTCTTTTGAGAAGGTTTTGAATAAGGCGGTTAGGGAGTACAATAAATATCGTTCGCCTGAGGCTAATGCTAGAATCGTTTCAACCAGCAAGGAATCATTTAGGATAGAATTCACGGGGCCCTATTGTCGTACTTGTGGTTTCTATGATTACTTTGAGGATTTGGTCTATGTGCTTAAAGATTTTGGAGTTGAGAGCAGAATAGATGATGTGGAAGAAACAGATTCTGGTGCAATTGTTTCGTTTTCCGTAACTGAAAAACGGGAATCAGAGTAACACTGAAAACCTTAAATGTTTGGAACTTATTGTCCTTAATGCTCCTTAAGGGCTTTTGATAGTTTTATTTTTACGGTTTCCTTACTCTCTTGATGAATTTTTTGCAATTTTACACTTTTAATTTGAAAAATTTTCAGAAAAACAGCCCATATTTTGAAAAAATTAAAATTGTTCAACAGAGCCCTTAAGTAGGCTGATTATGTTTTTAGCCCTGACAACTGCTCTAACCTGGTACCAGTCATGTTTCTCTTGGCTCTGCTGCTTTTCCAGAAAGCTTTTGGCTTCGATATAAATGGATGCCAACTGTCGACTCTTTGATTCCCTGTTGGGCTTTTCTCCCTGGAGTTTTTGTCCCCCTTCCCAGAAGCCCTCAGCAAAATACCAGTCTTTAAACCAAGTGAACCCCAACATAAATAGTTTATAACCCAATCGACTCACTGGTGGCGGCAACCCGGCTCCCAGCTGCTTGCGCGTTTCTTCATCTTCATAGTACTCTACAAAAATGCTTTCCCCTTCACTGAGGGCCTGGGAGAAAACTGTCAAAAGTTCATTCTCAATGGGTGAATCAAAAAACTCTAATTTTTCCCCGCCCAAAACAGTGGGGGGTATAATATTGAAGAATTCTATCCAGGGAGTGTGATAGGGAGGCCTACCGTAAAATACCTTGACATCCAAGAGCCGGCTATCCAACCCGCCCCTATTTACATATATTTCCAAATTTTCTTCTTCCCTAAACCGGCCCCTAGTAACTCTTTTACAGAAAACATGGAAGCCTTCTACCATGAAGCCTTCAATAATTTTATGGACAACCTTCTCTAACATTTTAAACAACCATGCATCCTAAGTCGCCAGTAAAAAGTTGCCACACACCATTCTTCCACCTATAAAATTGTAGCCCAAAATTTGGTTACCGTCTGCCCAAAAGTGGAAGTAAATATTGCTGCTCCCGGAGAATTTTTAGGTCTACTTGGATTTGAAGTGTTTTTTGAAAACTTCGTATATATCTTCGGGTTTTTCCAGTACGTGTACGTCGTCCATTTTTGATAGTTTTTTTACGTGTTCCACGTCTTCTGGTCTTATTCTTAATCGCAGGTCTCTTCCATCGGGTAGTTTCGTTATTACTGTTCCCACCTCGTAGTCGGAGGGCATTATGTAGAGTGGAACATAAGCCTTCAAGCCCATTATGGCAGCGTTGGAGAGTAGGCTGTCCGCTAATCCCATGGCAATCTTGGCCACAGTGTTTGACGTTGCGGGAGCGATTAGTAGGAATTCAAATTTTCCCGATTGTAGTTGACCCGCAAGGAAGGGTGCATTGGCGTTAATTTCCACCCAAACCTTGTCGAAAACCTCAAGGATATCGTGGCTCAGCTTATAATACTTTAAAACTTGGTCGCCTGCCTTGGAGACATAAACCCGAATATCCACCACATCCTCAAATTCCTCATTGATTTTCTTCATAACTTCAAATGTTTCCCGCAGCCGGTCCCCGCTTCCCGTGATTCCCCAAGCCACCTTCTTCAGCTTCTTTTTCTCCTCCTTTTTTTCAACCATAATTCGCTCCTCCAAAACCTTTACTATTCTCCTTTGGTCTCGATTCCTTTGGTCTCGATTTTTTCTAATAACTTGGCAAATTTTTTAACGGTCTTTTCCAGACTTTTGAACCCTTCTTCGTCTTCTTTGACTCCTTCTAGGGTGTCTTTAGACCAAAATGTGGCTCCCAGATTTGCTCCAAAGGAGCCTCCGCTAACGGGGATAATTCCATTCAGTACATAGAAGGTTATGATTTGTTGTATTGCTAGTTCCTGTCCCCCCATTCTGTCGCCACCCACCGCTATTGCCATACCTACCTTGTACTGCAGGGCGTTGCGGTCTGCTGCAAGCAGAGCCCTACACCTGTCCATGACTGCTTTAATCTGGGCGCTGAGTGCACCGTTGTAGACTGGGGTGGCCATTATTAATCCTTTGGCATTTTTGATGAGGGGGTAGAGTTCAAACATGTCGTCTTTAAGTCTGCACTCCTTGTTTTTCAGGCAGTAATCACAGTGCTGGCATGGCGCAATGTTTTTACCCCTGACGCTAAAATACTCTGTTTTGAATCCCTTCTCTTCCAGCATCTTTAAAGCTTCTCTCAAAACATACTCCGTTGCCATTTTCCTTGGACTTCCACAGATGCCAAGTATCATTGCCACTTCCCAAAATCCCATAATATCCCAAGACTTATTAACATTCTCACAGGAGTACCCGCATAAACTTCTCAAAAAGAAGCATCTATATGACTCCTTTTCCCATTTAGAGCCCGAAAAGTAAGGTGGAATAACCGCATTACCAGAGAGTCAGCACTATAGAATAGAAAAATTTGATGAGTTAAATCCTAAAATTGCCCTTAATAATTCATTTGTAATATAGTAAGATGGTGGTCGGAGAAAATATTTTAGATACACGGGATTCCCACTGGTGGTTTAGAGTTCCTATAATGGGTTCCTTTAACCCTAAAACTTTTCAAACGAATTTTTCGTGTCTGGGCAACCCGAGTTTTGTATTTGGCTCCCTTGTTTGTTCGACCAATAATTCAGTGGGTGTGGATCCTGTTTGTGGGGTTTGCAGTTTGTAAAGTATGATTCCTTTAAGGAATCCTATTATGTGCGCTGCTGCTTCAAAGAACTTTATGGTGAATAGTCCTAGTGTGTAGGCCAAGTTTCTCATTAGTTCCTTCCTTTTTTGCGCCAGGACTTTCCAGTAAACCATTGCTTGCCGCCTCACTAGTTGGGGATGCTTGCTGACATAGTGGTAGAAGCTTCTGGTATACTGGTATTCCCTCCTAATTGTTCTGAGGATATTGAAGTTTTTTTCCACGTGCTTCAAGTAGGAGTCGACTCTTTTTATGGTGACGCCCTGTTCTCTGGCTCTCTGGGCTATGTCCCAGTCTTCTCCAGCCTCAAGCATGGGGTCAAAGCCTCCCAGTTTCCAGTAAACACTTCTCCTAAAGAATCTAGGAACCTCCACCAACTCTTCTCCTATGAAGAGGTTTCTCTCAAAACATTTACACTTGGCCCAGAATCCTTGTCCGTCTGCAACTTCGGGAATAATTACCGCTTCAGCACCCCTCAAAGCTTCACTCACACATTTTTCTATAGCATCGAAGCCAAGCTGCATATCTGCATCTATTGAGAGAATAAACTCACCACGCGAATTTTTGGCCCCGATATTTCTAGCCTCAGACCTCCCAGCTCGCACCCTAATTATCTTAGCTCCAAACTCTCTTGCTATGTCTGCTGTTCTGTCCTTAGAGTTGTCATCAACGACAATAACCTCTATGTGGGGATAAGTTTGGTTCCTTATCGACTCGAGACATAGAGCAATATATTTTTCAGCATTCTTTGTGGGAATAGTTACCGAAACAAGTCCTCCCAAACCCAACACCAATCCCTACCCTTATCTGAAACTAATCCTTCCTTCATGGTGTTGGAAAGCTAAAAACACCTACTAAAATTTAAATCCCCAAGAAAATATCTTTTTCGGTCACAACATGCCAGAATTTTTCATACAAGACGAATTAGGAGAAAAAAGAGACATAGATTGAACCAGCCGTTCTGACCCAGCGTTAACCTTGCGTAACCTTGGGTCTTCCTCCCTCGATTTCATGGGGAGGCGTTCGCCCCAGGGAACGGATGAAGCAGGCACATCTCTCTGTGTATTGTTGTACTTGAGGAGAAGGTTTCTCACGGCGATTACGTCCCGGTCCTCCTCCATTCCACACTTTGGGCACCTCATCAACCTATACCCTCTCAGGCTTCTTCTTTAGCTCAAACCCCGCATTCTGGGCATAGGGACAAGGGGTGCCTCGGGCGTCAACTTACACCACGGTCAACCCATTCAGCTTCGCCTTATACTCAA
>JAHAWU010000188.1 GCA_018383815.1 Candidatus Jordarchaeia archaeon
GAGTATTGTTCCTGTGGGTAGTTGTTCTGTGGGTCGTGGGAATTTGCCGGAGCGGTAGAGGCGGTAGGCGGTCTTGTAGTCTATGCCGTGTTTCCTGGCCCAGTCAGCGAGTTTCATAGTATCACATGCTCATATATGGTATTATTTAGTATTAAATCTTTCTACTGTTGTGTACCCCTTTTTACACACAATATATTAGAAATTTTAATACAAAATATAAGAAAAAATAATATAAATCTTTTGGAAAAAAACAACCAAAAACAAAAAACCAAAAACACCCACAAAAAACAACCAAAAACCAAAAAAACCACAACCAACAAACCCCCAAACCCACCAACCAACACCCCCCCAAAAAATACCCACCAAAAAACCACAACAACACACCACCACCAAACTAGCAACCAACCACAAAGAAACCTTTCCACAAAACAATCCCCCAACAACTCCAACCCAAAAAAAACAGTAACACTCTCAACCCTCGACGCTGAAGAACTCTTTTTGCAAGGGTTTATTGAACGTTTTCTCACCATGGTCAGCTACTACTTTCAATCCTCGTTGTTGAGGAACTCTTTTTGCAAGGGGAATAATTTGCCCCCATCGTCCCTGCCTTATAAAAGCCTTTCAATCCTCGTTGTTGAGGAACTCTTTTTGCAAGGGGGTTATGTTTTTTACTTATTTTTTGTTTTGGGGGCTTATAAATGCTTCTTTTGGGGAGGTTTACTCGAACGCTGGAAAAATTGAATGATCTTTATAAGTGTGTTCGGGTGGTGGGGGAGGATTTTTACTGCTCCTTTGGATTTTCTGTGTGTATATTATTGTTTCTTTGTGTTAGTTCGACGTTGGGGGGTTCTGATTTAAATTTTTGTGATTTTTTTATTTCTTTTTTATTTTTTTGTTTTTTGTTTTTTGTTTTTTGTTTTTTGTGGTTTTTGGGTTTTATTTATTTTTTGTTTTGTTTTTGGGGTGTTTTGGCTGCTTTTCACCTTTTGGGGCTCACCCCGGTTTCCCCTGGAAACATTGTGGTGTTCAGCTTCTATTATTTCTAAAGGTTATAAAAATATTTGTGTATTAAGGGAAAAAATTAGAGTTTAATTAAATAGTTTAACTTTTTGTAAAGCTTTTCACCTGAGTCTGCCTTTTTTTATGATGTTCTGATTTTTATATTCTTTTGTGTTAACTTTCTGTGGTGGTTTGGGGGGGGGAAAGCGGGTTTAACTCCCCTGTTTTTGTGGATTTTCATTTCGGGCGGGGTTGGAAGCAGAAAAAAGGTTCCCGGACAGGGGGAGGAAAGCGGATTTAACAGTTAAAAGAACTAGAAACAAATCACCAAGTAATAAATAGTAGACTCACTGCCTAAGCTGACCCACTATTCTTATCTTATTAGTTTTTCGCGGCGATTTCTGGGGGGCAAAAGAAGGTTTAAGCTGTTCTTTGGAGGGTAAAAGAGTTCTTCAGCAATATTGGGGAGTTGCTAAAAACTTGCTTAAATTGATATTTGATAGTAGAAAAATTGTCCTTAAATTGATTTTCCTATTGATTGCTATGAAAAATTTTTTCATACTTTATCTGAGACGCATAAAGCGTATAGGGGTTTCCTATGAAAATGTGTTTCCATTCTTTGAATGAGAAGCGTAGTTTTTGTAGGTTTTTTAGTCCTTCCTTCACTGGGGTTCGTTAGGGCTTCTTTCCTTGAAAAAGGTGTGAAACATGTTTTCTGGAGGAGAAAGAGGGAAAATTATCTGGTGAGTCTGTGGGGTGTGGGTTTCTTGTGGGGTTTGGTGGTGGGATGTCTGTTTTTTATTGGGATTCTGGTGTTTGGGTGCTATTCTGTTTTTGGTTTTTGTTGTTGGTGTGTGTCTGTGTCTTTTTTTTTACTCTTTTGCTAGTTTTTCTAGGAGTGTCAGGAATGTGTTTTTTAGGGCTTGGTTGTAGTTGTCTTTTGAGGTTATTTTGCTTAGGGTGTTTAGTGTGTCCTCGATTCTTCTGTTTCTCATGTGTTCTTCTGCGATACTTGCAAGGGCTTTGTCTTTAGTAGAGGGGGGCATTTCTTTTGTTAGTTCTGCTAGTTCCTCTGGGCTGTGGGCTACTTCTAGCGGAGCGATTACTTCTATGGTGCTCACTTTATTGTGGTAGCTCATGTTTTCGAATATTTTCTTGAATTTGTCCCGTTTTCTCGTTAAGAAGAAGTATTGTGCAGTTATGGGGAGAATCCTTTTATCTTCTGGCCAGTTCTTCTCAATGAATTCCACCGCCGTTTTGATGTCGCCGCCAATCCGTATAAAGCGTACAAAGGTGGATGATATTAAGTCATGGAGGGCTTCTGTTTCCTTGGTCTCAAAAATCTCTTTTAAGAGTACTCGAGAGTTTTCGCCCTTCATGCGGCCCGCCACTAAAGTCATGGTGCGGAGGATGTCATTAGATGCATGTCTGCTTTTAATGCTTTGAAAGATTTCTCGCACTTTTTCTATTTCATCCTTTGAAGCGTAGTTGGATGCTTTGAGAAACTGGGAGAATAGTTCAAATTCATCTTCTTGTAAAAATTTTTTTGCAAAATCTAAGTAGGATTCATCGGCAGATATTATCATATTTGCTATAAGAATATATAAGTTGTCAAGCCTACGGGTGTCACCTGGGGGAATTTTGCTGAATTCTTCTAGGGCTTTCTGGAAGGACTCCTTGGCTTTCTCCGCTTCCCCTTTAAAGGCGTACGTTGAGCCCAAAAATGAGAGGATTTGAGCCTTATTCTCATATATCTCAACAAGTTTCTGAATAAACTCAAGGTCTTCAAAGCTTTCAAACATGCCAATCAAGAGGGGAATGAAAGCGGGTTCATGGAAGATCAGAGTGTCTAATACTTTCTCCGACGCGCTCTTGCAACCCTTCAGGTAGGTGGAAGTTATGATTCTTAATAAAACAAGTCTTTTCAGTTCTGGTTTAAAATTCTGAATGAATTTAATTAAATCGTCAACCTGACGGATGGAGGCGAGGCGAACCAATACTTCAAGAGTTTCTTCAAAGTTAAGAATATTTTCCTCCAATAAACTTTCCAGAGCGCTCTTCACCCCTGTTATAATTGCTGAAGCGAAGCTTATTACAGTTAAAGCGTAGCTTTTCCCATATTCGTCCTTAAGTCTCTTAACCTCTCTTCTAGCTTCGTCCAGAATCTTCTTTGGGGAAAATGTCCTCGCTTGTGAAGCCTTCACAGCTATGGCGGAAAGCAATAGTGGCTTAACGAAGCCCGAACTCTCCTCCCTTGCAACTCTCAGAGCGTTCTCCACATCTCCTGCAATAAGAGGCGGTAAGGCTTTCCTTAAGGGATTCAGGTAATCGAGCTTCGATATTTGGTTAACCACGTACTCCAGTTCCTTCCTACCAGCCGTCGCCAAGCTTATGATCATGGGAGTAAGAATATCCTGTGCTTCTCCCTCATCTATACTGGCCAAGCCAGCCATAACCTTACCAAAAAGGTCTTCTCTGAATTCTCCCTTACCTAGAGCGCTTGCAAATAGATAGGAAAAAGCTCTCTCACGCCAACTCCTGTCTGGAATCTCGTTAGCAATGTTTAGAGCATTCTCGAAATCTTTATTATGTGTGACGCATACTAACTTGTAGAGGGCCTTTGATTTATCTTCCCGCGTAGTTATGTTCCTGGCAATCTTTAAAGCATCTTCTGTTTCTTCCGTGGAGCTTTTTAGTAGGGATAGTTTAAGGAGCAATGAGTTTTGTTCCTTCGTATCAGGAATCTCTTTAATGAACTTTATGAGATCGTCAGTAGCCTCCTTAGGGGCAAACTCAACTAAAGCTTCCGCTATGGAAGACCTAACTTTACCTGCGGTTTTCCTTAATGTTTTCATCCCCTCATAGTAAAACTCCTTAAAGGTTTCGTCGCCGTGTTCTGAAAGCCTTTTCGCATAGTAAACTTGCATTAAGCTTTTAGTGGGTTCGGGAATGCTCCCCATAATTCTTTCAAGAAGGGTCTTCTTTTTCTCTGAGGCGTCTAAAAGGGTGTAAAAAAGATTAATTAAAACTTCGCCTCTCAATTCCATAGATAATTTGGCAGCGACATCCAAGGTTTCGTTAACCGTGTTTTCTAAAAGATTCTCCTCAAGGTAAGGTAAACAATTTATAAGAGTAAATGCAAGCGTGTAGCCATCAGCAATATTGTGAGCCATGTTGAGAGCCAACTCCCCCTTCCCCACAGATGCCAACCTCACCGCAGCGCCAGCCATGACACCATCATAATCTTTACCAGACAAGCTATCGGCAGCATCCGAAACCTCGTCCAAAACCTCCTTGAAACGCTCATCCCCCACCTTAGCCAGCGCACCCATAACAGCGATTAAACCCCATAAACGGTAATGGTCCTCTTCAAATCCTCGAGCAGTTTCTAATGCCTCACCTACCCTACCAGCCTCAACGAGGAAGCCAAGCCAGTCAAGCAGCCGGCAGTCTCCAAAACTTTTTACAGCCCTTTTTACTCTTTCTCCGTCAATTGCAAATTCTTTCAGTATCTCTTCAACTCTCTCAAAGTTCCAAACATCTAAGAGTATCTCAAGAATAGCATCATCATATTTGGCATCCCTAAGAACTCTTAAAGAGTTCTCGCAGTCACCCCTATCCGTCAAAAGAAGGGACAGCTCCGACAAAAAATTCAGTCGCCACGCAGCATCTGGAAAAGCGGAAACAATATTAACCGCTCCATCAACGTTTCCCGCTTCAACTAAGCCATGTGCAATCATGCGAGTAAGCCAAGCCTTCGCACTGCAACTAGACACTGATTCAACCAAACTGGAAAAATCAACAACAGGCAAGAAACAAACACCCCACACAAATTATGGAAATGAAATTTAGGCAAATCTTAGATTTTGGGTTTGATAAAGATTTACGAACAAAATCCCAAATCCTTTTTAATCAACCCCCTGTCACCATAAGCATCTACACTCCTAGATAAAAACTTTACCAAACACATGCTTGTTGTACAAGGCACGTAAACTTAATGTAGTGATGATGTGTTTTTAAAAAGGGAAGAGCCGACTCACAAAACTTCAGAAGTGAACGATATGAGTGTTGAAATAGGCTCTTACCCAAAAGCTACATGTTCCACCCCCATTAAAAATCTTCCCATCCCCAGAACAAAACACACCAAAGAAGACAACTCCACACACAACCCCCTAACAAAAATCACCCCCCTACCAGAAGAAAGCGCCAACATAATCTGGGAATGGGCCTCCTTTATGTTCGCCTCCGAGAGA
>JAHAWU010000190.1:0-2565 GCA_018383815.1 Candidatus Jordarchaeia archaeon
AAATCAATCCAAAACAAGATAGTAGTAGATGGAGACCCTTCTGATTGGATAGGAGTATCCCCTTTGGTTGTTGATGATACTCTAGAGACTGACGATTGGCTTGATGTGAAAACCCTATACGTTACTCATGATTCCTCTAACCTCTACTTAAGAATAGATTCCGCTAATGCTATTCCACCAGGAATATTTCTTTATGTGTTTCAGGGTCTGCTTATCTTTGATGTTGATAATGGTAAAAATTCATATACGATTCATTACCATTACCAATGGCAGGGAGATATTATTGTTTTATATGACTCTTCTGGGCAACAAGTGGAAAACCCTTCCTTTCTGCAGATTGCAGCAAATTCAAATATACTCGAAATAGGTGTCGGCCTCTCTGACATAGGAAATCCCGATCAGGTTGACATAATGCTTCAAAGCGAAAATACTATAGTTGAATGGTTATCTCCTCCTCAGCCTCAGCCACCCCCACCTCCATACACATTTCCATACACTATTGGTAGAGTGGTCAGAAGCATAACCGTGGACGGCGATTATTCGGATTGGTCTGGCATAGAAGTTGCCATAACCGATGAGCAAGGAGAGATAAATCCGAGCTACCTTGATTTGAAGTACATATTTGTCGCTAATGACGGTAACGAATTGTATGTCAGAATGGACACAGTTTCGAAACCGAAAACCAGTATATCAGGAACCAGCGGCTTTTTGGCGCAAAGCTATAATGTCTTATTTGACACCGACAGAAACAAAAATACAGGTTATCGAGGAGTAGAGTATGAAGCACATTGTGGGTTTACAACTTCTTCTTGGGGCAACCAGCCTGCGTTAGCACTGCTTAAGTGGAACGGAAACACTTGGCAGGAGGTAGTGAGTGCCAGTCTTTCTGCAGCCCTAAATGATGTTTTTGAATTCAGCATACGGCTATCTGACTTGGAGATTACGTCTGGAGAGACCATAGACGTAAGCGCATTTATAGGTGCATCCTTATATGATTACGTACCAGACTCGGGGAAAGTAACCTACAAAGTCCCTAGTCTAAGACTTGGTTGTTACGAGGTTAATAAGGTTAATGGGGGCGTTCATGGTGAGTTGAACCTAACTGCCGTCTGGGAGCCCACGAGTTGTTCTGTAAATCTGGAGGTTATGGGGCCGAAGGGTACGACACTTTACAATGAAACTAAGTCCGTGTCACTTCCTGCAGATACCGAAACCACTGTTTTATTTGATTGGGCTTGTGGGGATTTGCCTTTGGGTGATTATTACGCTCGATTCAGGGTTAGGGACATTGAAAACTCTCTGGTTTTTGATTCCGGCTGGTTCTTTGGCTTTTCCATGGGGCAGGTGGTTTATACTTATTATTCCTTTGGTTCCATCGGGCCTAGTAGTACTGTGGCTTGGAGTGAGTTTCTCACTCTTGGTAGGCATCAGTCTGCCGTGTTCGAGTTTACCCTTCCTTCGGATTTGTGTTGGATGGACATAACCCTGGAGGGGGGTTTTAGGTCTGGCTTCCTTGTCACTGTGGGAAATGCTACTTTGTTTTCTTTCAGGGATGTTTATCTTTCCCCCTCTACCAGTGATACCTGGAGAATCTACAATGTTCCAAGTGGCAGCTACAATGTAACAATAGTTTCCAAGTCTAGCAGCTCCTTATCTAAATTAAATATTAGTACCTCCAGCTCTCTGGTTAAGGATATTATCATTGGCGATTTGCGGGATTCTGGCGGTGTTCGCAACCAGTTTTCTGGGCTGTGTGGGGCCCGTAGGACCTATTACCTTGATGTAGTGTATGTGACCGCGCTTAGGGAGGATATCTCTGTTTCCATATCTAATTCTTCAATGGGGGTTTCGTGGAGCGGAACCCTAAAGACAAGCCCCTTCAGCACCAGTAGAACAGCAACATTTCAAATTGACCTTGAATTCCCAAGCCAGCCATACACAAGTAGGGTCATGGTTGAAGCCGCCCTCCAGACCAGTTCTGTAAACGATGCTAAAGAAATGCCCTTCATCTCTATTCGGCAGGATTATGATATAGATCTAGAGTATTCTGTAACTACTTACTTTAGAGTTCCTAGCCGTTTGTGTTTCTGGGATCCGCATGTGGAGCTTCCAATGAGTGAGAGTCAGCTTAAGGCTCTTGAAGTTTCAAATGTACGGATAGTGGATGTAAATTTAGGCAGCGATGGAAGAATTGATAATATTACCGTGAGCTTCCACGTCAAAAACAAATACAAATCCGGTGCACTCTGGTGGAAGTACTATGTACACTATGATCTCTATGTTTATCCCGTTAGAGTTAAAGATACCGTCATAGAAAAGTATGTTACAGGAGTGGTGGCTGGAGAGCAGGAAGACATTGAAGTCTCAGGGATACGAGTGGAATACATAGGCAATCGCCCAACAGTTAAATTGCGTATCATATTTGAAAAGTCACTCCTTTTGAATACGCTTGGTTGGGCGCTGGAAAAAGTGTTGGGAAGATTCATACCCCTCGCCGGCTCAGAAATAGGAAGGCTTGCTTTCATGTTTACAGACGAACTAATTGATTATTTCCAGTCCAGAGTA
>JAHAWU010000190.1:2609-5183 GCA_018383815.1 Candidatus Jordarchaeia archaeon
TCCCTCTTTACTATACAAATATTACAATATTGAGGATCTTTCTAGTTCATTAGAGGTATTAGAGGATTTGCATCCAATGGGTCTGCTCATGGACATAATACATAGGGAACCAGGCATTGGCTGGAAAATCGGTGGAGCAATAATAAAGGATATAGTACTGCGTGAAATACGGAATAACCCTATAATTTGGGAGGGGATTCTAGAAACATTAATTAAAGAGGTGACTGGCAAAACTATTAAGATTTCACTTGAAAACGTATACTATATTGCCAAAGAAGTACTCCCCTTTTTAGATAAATTGGACACTGTGGTTGATGCCATAGTCAAACTGAGTGCACATGATAGGGAAATTAAAGAGATATACATGCAATTCTCCGGTCCCCATCCCGGAACGCCCAGCTACCCCAGCTTTTCTGATCCCCTCATTAGAATATCCTTTACTGGGCAAACCAGTGAGTCGCTAAGCAACTACGTAAGATTCTACGATGTTCTCAGATTGAGGGTGGAAATAGCCAGAACCGGAACCGATCAGGGAACCGTTACCATAACATTTACACCCTTTGAGAACTCCACAGGCAGTCTGATCTCCATACTCTCAGATGACCTCATAAGAGCTGGCATACTCTCCATGTTTGGGGTCTCTGTTGAATACAGCGACCTCAAACAGGAGGGAGAGAACCTGATAATTTCTGGAAGCGGAGAACTAATGTCCGGCACCTATAACAGTTTGGTTTTGGAGATTGATGAGAACACCACTCGGGGATTCGTGGAGCAACCCTTTATGGTACAAGAAGTTGATGGCTGGTTCACCGTTAACCAAACAGTCCTCTATACCTACGGCAAAAACATAAGCTACACACTGGAGCTCGAACTCCCCCAAAATGCAATAAATATCAAAGTGCTTACGCCAGGTTACACGATTGATGGAAACAAAATCACATGGGACACACAACCGGACCAAATAATCGTACAATACCAGGTAAGTGAGGAAGCACCACCACTACAGGGAATCCCCGGCCTGTTTATACTTTTATCTTTGTATCCCACAGGCACACCAGTGCTCTACTTCGTTCTGATTGGTGTTGGGTCAGCCACTGCAATCGCAGGTATAGCCATATACCTTATAAAACGCAGAAGCACAGGCATACACTACTAGAGGAAACGGCAACCAAAAAGGCTCCTGCCCTTAACTTCCTCCCCTTCTTTTTCCCCTTCACCCAAAGGCGCTCCAAGAATTTCTGCGATTCCATATTCCTTTAACCTTCATATTTTTGCCCGTATAAATTATCGGCAAGGCTCAACTATCACCTTAAATAGAATCCTCAGCCCTCTCCACAAACTTAAAACCCAAACCCGCCTCAGCCAAACCCAAACGAGGAGTAATCATACCATGAACATTCAAACCACCAACTGAAGCAACTCCAAAGTCGAAGGATCCCAGGACCCGCACCATAAGACGTAGTCAAAGCAACCTCATTCCGCCACACATCATCAAAATTCACAGGAACGTTAACCGTAGGCTCAGGAACCGCGAAAAACAGAATCGTACCACCACGGTCAACCGACTGCAAAGCAGTAACACCAGCCACAGGAGCACCAGTATAAACAAACACCCTATCCACCAGCCGTCCACCATTCAAATCCTTAACGAGCCCAGGAACATCCCTCTCCTCCCAGCATCAATAACCGCACTCGCACCAAAACGCTTCACAGCATCCAAACGGAACCGACTAACATCACTAGCAAAAACACTACCAGCACCAAGCAGGGCGCAATGTAATGCGTATGTATTTTTTGTTTTGGGGGTGTGTAATTTTTGTTGTGGACCCTTTTTGGGGAGGCTTACTTAAGCCTCCTTCTCCATTTTTTGAGCCCTAAAATGTTTTTTTGAGGGAACATTTTTACATATCCCATAAAAATCAAAAATACATACTTTGCGCCGTGCTCCCTCAAAACAATAATTTATCCCAAAAATATTGATTTTTACCTCAATTATTCGGGCGTAAAAAGTTTTTGGTGCAAGCCGCTGGGGAACGTCTTTGGATGGGGCTCTGTGTTGTCTTCTTTGTGTGTGGTTTAGGTCACCCCACTTATGTCTCCTTTTGCCAAAAGGAGCCCTAATATAGCTTCTTTCCAATTGAAGCCTAACCCCCTTTTTCTGGGGAACATTTGTCTCCAAACACGCCCCAACACCAAAAATACACTAAAAACTTTTTATGCCCAATTATTCTTTATCTAAAATCCAAATGGCTTCGTCCCCTCCAAACTCTTTCAGAGGCTCGACAATTCCCCAATCTACAATGCTCTCTACTTTCGGATGCAAAAGAGACACATTACTACAAGACGATTCTACCTTGCAGACTTGCAAAAGAAGTATCTCAGTAACTAGGATTGAAAAATTAATCTTTACTAGCAGGTTGCCTTCTGGTAATTAGTTGTTTAACTTGGGGTTTTCGTTTTTAGTTTGGATGGGTTATTTGCCGAAGATTTTTGACCATAGTGTGCCCTTTTTTTCTGGTTTTAGGTTTGTTTTTAGTGTGTGTTCTATTACTTGTTTTAGGTCTTTTTGGATTA
>JAHAWU010000047.1 GCA_018383815.1 Candidatus Jordarchaeia archaeon
AAAGAAATACCAAACGAACTAGTATTAAACTCACTGGTGGAGGTAACGATAGTCCCCGAAGCTTAAAACTGAAATCTAGGTCGCCCTTTTTTAATTATTTTTGTTTTGAAATAAAAAATGGGGAGTTAAGCTACTTCTAACCTGACAATCAGGTCTCGCGCCAGTTTCTGATACCAGTTCAACAACTGTCCAAGGTCTTCTGCTTTAAAGAATATCCCTTTACCAGCATTGGCGATGGCTTCCATTATTCTTTCTTGGACTTCGCTGCCTATCCCCACAGTAAAAATCACTGTGTCTTTTCTGTCTGAGTAGTACTTGTGAGCAATCTCAACAGGTGGACCCTCCTCCCAGAGGTCGGGAAATCCGTCGCTTAGAAGCACTATCATGGAGGGCTTCTTTTCTTGAGGGGATTCTTTTTCCCACATACTAATCATTTTATGCGCTTCGACCAAGGCTTCGGACATGTTGGTGTGACTGCTGGAAACTTTGTTTAATCGGTCTATGATTAAGCGGCCCAGTTGTGAAACTCCAGACATTTTACTTTTACCGGGATGGAAGTAAGGTAACTTTTTCCCTCCGGTCATAAGGAAAGTTAGTGGATCTGCTGTTTCGCTATATGTGATTACCGCGATTTTTTCGCCATACCCCCTTCCAACCTTCTCCACCAAGTAAAGCAGTGCTGCAAAAACCGCTCCACTCACCCGTTTTACCTTTTCTCCCTCTTTAAACTGTTCCAGAAACTCTTTTAGCTCTGGTATCTCGGCTCCCAGTGTCTTTATAGCTTCTACCGCGGGAGTGATGTTTTTAACCGTCATATCTTCTGTTAGCATACTTTTTGATACGTCAATTAGGAGTATGGCGTTAAATGGCACCGCGGCTCTCCAAGGTTTTATTTCGTAATCTTTGAGCTCTGAGAAGTTAATTACGCCGATTTGTTTACCAGACAGGCTCGGCTCTGTTGAAGAAATATGAATGTTTATCTCTTTTTGGGGCCACTTCAAAACCCAATCTTTGAAAATTACCCGGTGATCCATAAACTCTTGGAATTTTTCTTTAGATTCCACAACTGCCTGTATGGCGCCCTCTGAGGAGCCGCTAAGTGACTCGACTCCAAAGACAATTTTGTAAATTTTTTGGGGTTTACCAGTAAATTTTCTCACGGTTACCTCAAAGTCTTCATCTAGCCCCACGGCTTCGCAGAGAGAAGGCTCCATCACAATGTCACCAGCGGGAGTATCAAAGTCGGGGCGGGCCAGAGCTACACCCCAAGTTCCAGAGAGAGGGTCTTCGAATTCTATGACTGACCCCTCCATAGCATTAAGTTTTTGAGCGTCGCCTTCATTTATTAGAACATATCCGCCTAACCCTTCTTGAGTTGTAATTTTGAGTTTCACTCCGGGGGCTTCTGGCGCTTCTTTTGGTTCTCCCACTATTTCTTCTTCCTTCTCAGCGGCTTTTTCCGCCTCTTCAGTTAGTGTGTCTATTTTCTCCTCGATTTCTTCTATGGGCTTTCCAGCGGGTTCTCCTGAAACATCTTGCTTCTTTGGAAGTTTTTCCAACCTTTTGATTTCACTCTCTTCGGGTTCGTCCAAATTTTCCGATTCTTCATCTTTTTCAGACATTTTTTGCTTTCCTCCCTATTTTTTAAAGGGGGCCCCCTTTAATTTTGGGTTTTTCCTATGATAAGGTTCAATTCAAAGCTTAAATTCTTTTGTGGTGTCAGCGAAATTAAATTTATTAAAGAGGATTTTTACTTATTTTTTGCAATTTATTATTTTGAACTCTCAGTTTGAGTTATCGATTTTACAAATTCGTATATTTCCTGAGGGTTGTTTTCAAGGCGGTTCGGCCATAGCTTTTTATAAAAGATTCTACGGGAGGCAGCATCGTCATATCTAAGTATTCTGTTTCGTATGGGTGACGAGTTCATCAGGGTGTTGTCTAGTCTTGCTATAGTTAAGATATCAAGCATGGAGAGTACTACAAGATTTATGTCTTCACAATTCTCATTTTCTCTTCGGGAAATAGTTATCTTGAAGTCCTGGGGTCTAACTTGAAATTTAGGATGCGGATCTATAAAGAAATCAATGCCTGAAAGATCATATGTTTCACTACTTACCAGATCGGCAATTTGTTTCGCTAAAGTTTTTTCGGTTAATTCCGCCAATTCGAAGGACACATGTACTTTCCTTAAGGTTGACTTCGTTTCCCTCTTAAAGGGGGGAACCAGTTTCAAAAGGTTAGAACCGAGGATGCGTTGTGCGTCTTCGGAAGTGCCTGGAAAATCATTACCCAAAACGAAGGAGATGAACTGCACCGCATGTGGCACGTCGAAATAGTTGTAATCTGTTCCAAAAAGTATTTTTTCTGACCAGTTTCTATACCTTCCAAGACTGGGCTGTAATAATTGTATGGCCTCCTCGAATAATCGGGGGATTCCAGCGTCGTGAACCCCAGAGGTATCACCATAAATGTTGGGGTGACTCAACACCTCGAATAGTTCATTTTGTCCCAGGTGGAATCCAATGTGGGCTATAATTACCTTGAGGTTTTCCACCAAAGCTTTATTCTGGGATTGGAGTTCGCTTCTAGCCATTTTTGTTACTTCGAGTATATCCATCACTTGACCAAATCCCCGCGTGTCAAAGAGAACTGGAATGTTAAGTTTTGCTGCCTCGACAAGAACGTTTTTCACTTCTGGGGATGCAATATCGCTACTCCAGCCGTCGGATCTGGGATGTAGTTTTAATCCTCTCAGTCCCAATTGTTCTACCGCTCTGTGTAGCTCACTTATAGCTAGTTCTCTCTGGGTGGGAACCACTCTCCCAAAGCCAATTAATCTTAAAGAGTAAGGGGCGCGGGTAACCCATCTCCCAATGTTGTCGTTGGAACGCCAGTAAATTGCCTTGCCTTCGTCCCCATCTCTCCATTTGAATTCATCGTTAAAAGGGAACACAACGACTTGGTCTACAGCCCAAGACCCATTTAGAGTGTCCTTCCATTTCTTATTATTTCTAATAAATTCATTTAAAAAACCATGTGGGCTATATCTGAAAATATGGGGCTTATCGGAAAATAACTTTGAGAGTTTCTTTCCCACTTTAACATAGAAGTCGAAGGTCCCTCCTGGTGCAACTGGGTTTCTATTACTGTGACCATCAATATCCGCACCCAAGTGGTGATGGGCGTCCACAATGTAAAAACGAAAAATTGTTTTTGATTCGATATCCTCAAACTCAAGCATTTACTAATCACCGGATAATCTTTTTTCTATTTCACGAGACAGCCTGGCTACTTCAGCTTTAATGACGCTCATCTCCTTATTCCAGTTCTCAACTGGGTGAACAACGTTTGAAATATTCTCCACAATTTCCATTAAGCGTTTTTCCATCAGTCTATTTATATCCTCATATTTTCGCTCCATTTGTTGAATGGAGAATTCAAGAGAGTTTAGATTTGATTGAATGCTTGTCTGGGTATCAGTAAGATTTCTAATTGATGCTTGGAAACTCGCTGCGCCTTGTTCCAATTTGTTATTTAGGTTCTCTTGCTCCTCTCTTAATTTTTTAAGATTACCTTTTAAGTTTGAATCCTCTCTTTTCACGTGCTCCTCAAGCTCCAAGTATTTAGCCTCTATATCTCTAAGCCGATTATTAAATTCACCCAATATTATACTAAAAGCTCCGGTCAAATCATTGATTATTTTGCTAATCGAGTTCAGAAGTTCGGGCAGCCTGTCTAAACTTTCAACGTTTTTTGTGGGCATCACCAATCGCCTTATTTTCCCACGGGGGAAATAAATACCATAATCCGCTAAAAAAAATAATAAGTTACAATTATCAATAAGCAGAAAAACAAATTAAACATATCCCAAGACTTTATATCTGCAACTAACGAGTATTTAAAACACTTTAAAGTTCCTGAAGCCCTAAAAATAAGAGTCGCAAGTTAGGGAATAGCCAAAAAACTATTTAAGTGGAATAATGGGCTTAAATTTAAGCCCGAAAGACAAAAAAATATCGGGAATAATTTAAAATTACAAGGAAAATGTTTTATACTTATAAAATCCAATTATTGATGTAGAAAAGTGCGAGAAAGTGATTATGATGAGCCTCCTAGTCTATGATGTTAAAGGAGACGGAGAAATAGATAACATAGACCAACTCGACAAAAGCATCCTATCAAGCGATAGAGTACTTATAGTTATCGCTGAGAATAACAAAAAAATTTATCTCTGGAAGGGAAAAAATAGCCCCGTAAGAAAAAAATTTGTAGGTGCGCGTAAGGCCGCGGCTCTCAGAACCGAATATGGGTTTGGCTACAAAGTAGTAGCTATGGATGAGTCTGATGAAGAAGCAGATTTCCTTGCCCTAATTGGAATGAAGCCCAGCAAAGCATCAAAACCAATTTCAACACCCGTTGAAAGGGCATCAATAACAGTAACACCTCCAACACCAGAACCGGAACTAGCCCCAATAGCAGTAGAACCGACACCGGAACCAGAGCCTAAAGTGGTTGTTAAGGCTCAGCCCCGCCTCAAGGTTACCGTAGCTCAGCCCAAGGTTGCTGTAGCTCAGCCGGAGCCAAATATTTTAAGTGAAGATGAGATTATGACTAGGCTGGATAAAATCGAAGTGCCACAGGGGTTCGTTAGAGAACTGGTTATTTCTGGGCACTCATTATATGCAGTTAAGGAAAGTAAAACAAGCATTTTCGGAAAGGAAAGCATTGAAAGGAAATTGGAGCGTGTTAATCCTCCAGAAGGTATATTTTTGGCTGAAGATTTTATTCCCAGAGTGCTAGTAGAAAATGGGGTTGTTCAGGCTGTCGAGTTCCTAAAAGAAAGCCCCGACATTGATTATTCATCTATTGAACCATTGAAGGAAGAGATGGTAGCTCATCTTCGCGACTTGGTAGGTGCATTTAAGCGAGAAAAAGAAAAGGGTTAGAAACGGTTTAAAAACCAATTTTGTACTTTTCTCTCACCTCCTCAGCCGCTTTCTCCTGAATTTCTAAAAGCCTCTTTACTATCTGTTCGCCCATAGAGGGGTTTGGGATGTTAAAGTTTCTAAATCCACACTGAGGAGTAATGAGAGAATGATTAAGTAAGGATATCACATCAATCTTGGATTCCAGTGGGGAAACTATATGCTCCATCCTGCTTGTAATATCACCTACTTTGGGGATAAAATCAGATGGATCTTTTATCCCCCTCTGTATACTATATATATTTTCTTCTCCGAAAAGTTCTTCAGGGGTGTTGGGTGTTAAACCAAAGGCGAATCCTTTGCCTCTCCGCAAATATTTTTCCAAGGTTTCACTGTCTGTCTTTTCAAGGGTAGCCGGATATCTTCTTGCATCAAATGAGAAGTAATCTATGTTTAATTTAAGTACATCATCTATAACAGTTAACGGATTGTCACATATGTGAATACCCTTTTTACATTGAATCCTACATAGAACCGAATCTATAGCCCTTATTTTTGCCTCGGGCTCGGCGCTATCTCTAAGACATAGAGGTAGAAGCGGCTCATCAAGAAACAATATGGTTTCTGCCTTCTTACCTAAGAATTTCCTGGAAAGTTTTTGCAATTCTTTGGAAAGCCAATATGCAACCTCTGCAGTCACCCCTAAAACTAGTTTAAAAAGTTCCTCATCTAGTACTGCCTTCTTCCTGCCGGGCAACACCTCCACACTGTAGGCCTCTGTAAGGGGGCCTGTTATTTCTCCTTTAACGCCCCAAAGGTCTGCCTCTGTCTCTTTAAGGACTTCTTCTAAGGCATATAAACCTTTAAGATACCTTTTCTCGAGTGGCAACCCACCAGGCTCTATATTTATTTTTTTAAGCACTAACTTGCCTCGAAGATCTTCTAGTCCCTTAACCACCTGGGGGTCATTAAGATTCAATCTGGCAGACCCTTTCTCCAAAATGAGTCCGGGAATTATGTTGTGAAACTGAAAGGTCATATTATCCTCGACTGTTTGAGGAAAATATGGAATCTTTGTCCCGGAGCTAACTATGTCAAGTGCAATTTGCTTTGCATCAGCTATGGGGTGGCTGCCCAATCCAGTAGAAGCAAAATTAATCGCGTGTACCTCCTTTTACGCGTGGATATGTAACAAAAGCTTTACTTTTAAATATTACACCACGCTTTATTTCTCCCAAAAAGAAGACACTCATGTTTTACCTTGCTCTATGTCTTGGACTTTTTCTTGGCACAATGGGCTTACATGTTTTTTTCCTTATGGCTTCTACCAGAGAATCTTCATCGTACACTTCATCTTTGAAAAGTGTTGCTACTCTGCCTATGTATTTAGCCTCATGTGCATCGCTTCCCCCTATCTGTGCTAAACCCAGTTCTACAGCAGCAGACTTGGCCTCTTTGTTAACGCTTCTTTTGGACACGTGGTTAAATACTTCGACACCATCTAGTGGAAGTTCAAATATTTTATTGTTTAGACTGTTTTCCAGATTTCTGAAGGGGTGTGCAGCTACAGCAACTCCCCCAAGGTCATGAATTCTATCGAGTGCATCTTCAGCAAAAAGGTTTAACGGTATGGTTTCCGAAATTCCATACGCCAATATGTGGCCCTCAAAGGCAGACACTTCGCACCCCACAAAAACACTGATTCCATATTTGCCTGCAACACGACATGCCTTTAACGCTCCTTCTAAAGTATCGTGATCCGTTATTGCTATTCCCGACAACCCAAGGTCAAGTGCGGTCACCATAGCTTCGTAGATGCTAATCTTGGAACAGGGTGAAAACGTGGTATGAATATGCATGTCTACTATGCTCATTAAAACCACTATTAAGATTCCAGTTCAGGAAATAAATCGAACCCGCCGAGGTTAGGGGAACCCTTACGTATAGCTCTTTCGAAAAGAGCCTTCCAAACTTGATCCGCCACCACTCTTAAATGTGCTAACCTTTGTTTGACGCAACTATTTCGGCACTATAATTGGCGCTGGTTTTATTTACTTCTTTAAAGCCAGGCCAGACGCCTAGGTTCTTCACATTAACCGTGTATCACATTCTATATAAATAAGTTTGGTGATTAGCTCTTAACATCGAAATGAGGGTTTTTCTCGCCAAGGTTTCTGTGAAGAAATGCTGCAAGTCCGTGGGGTGTTTTTTGAGTTTATTGTTTGGGTTTTGTTATCTTATGGGGTGCCAAAACTGTTCTGATTTTTTAAAGATAAGGACGCTAACATAATTTTTTAGCCATTGCAGTACAGTTTTTAAATATCCTAAAGTTTTCTCTCTTCTCATGGAGGAGTATGCGGCCGTGGTTTTCAGGTAAAGGATTTTGCCAATTTTAGCGGCCCTCCATGCCATCTCTTGATCCTCGGTAACAATCAAATTCTCATTAAATCCCCCCAACCTAACGAAAGCCTTCCTTTTATAGAAGCAACACTTGGTTTGGGCATGTGGCTTACCAAAAAAGAAGACCAATTTGTAAATCATATTAATTAACTTGAAGAACGCGTTCCCAAAGGGAGTCCCATCACTTGGATAAATATCGCATGTTCCTCCAACAATTTGGTTTTCATCACAATTTTTCAAGACTTCCTCCAAAAAGTTCTTACATATAATTGTGTCGGCGTCGAGGAATAGTAAGATTTCCCCCCGAGCAATTTTAGCACCGGCGTTTCGGGCGGCACCAGCCCCCTCTCTTGGGAGATTTAACACATGATCGGCATACCCTTTTGCGATTTCCCGAGTCTTATCAGAACTATGACTATCCGCAACAATTATTTCGTACTTGTCACGGGGTAGGGTCTGATTTAAAACGGATTTAATGCAGCGGGGTAGATACCGCTCCTCATTCAGGGTGGGGATAATGACTGATATTTTCACCATCCCATTCGCCACACAAAGAATTTTTCAATCAATTGATGAGCTCTTTTACCTTATTAATATTTGAGGCGAAATAAGGGACCGTTATTTCGTTAAACGTGAGGGAGCCATGAGACCCCAAAAATGTCTTCTCTATTATTTCCACCTTCTCCTCTTCTTCTTTTTCTGTCTTCATTTCAGCCCCACTCTTCATTATAAGTACCACATCGCCGATTCTGGAGCGAATAACGTCTGCGTCTCTAGTTTCTGGCAAAAGTCTGCTTTTAATTTCGTTGAATGTTAACACCAACCCGTTCGCACCTACTTTTCCTGTAAGCCAGTCCACCAAATCCTGTAAACAGTCTTCCCCAACGTAGAAGTGCAGCACACGTCCCGATCTCCCGGGTGGAAACCTTAGAAACTTTGAAACTTCTTTTATTTCTTCTTCGCCCAAAGTTATCCTTTTTTCCATCTCCAATCCATCCTGACCATGGTCACTAAACATGGTTACAACAGATCTCTTAGCAATACTATCATTTAAGCGTCTAATAAAATTAAGAAATGTTTTTTCGAGGTGGTCTATGGCGTACTTGTACTCCTCACTGTAAGGACCGTAAACGTGGCTCATGGAGTCCAGTAAGCCTACATATATGTTAATTAAAGTTTTGCTATCCCGATACTTTTCCAAGATTCTCTTAGCCTGGGAAAAGCCGTCTATTATGTCTGAATAGCCTAAACTGACTTTTTCCGTTTCAAGTAAATGTGATAGCCCAGTGCCTGCTATTTCCCAAGGTAAAAGTTCAGCGTGGATCACATTCTCTTCTTCTAACACTTTGTATATTCCCCGTTCTAGCAGTAATAGTTTAACGTCGATTCCGCTCTTGTATAGGAGATCATAGCTGGGAGCATTTATGGATGCCATTTTAAGAGTGTCTACCACTGTTCCTAGTTGAGGGAAGAGGATTTTGTGTCCCAATACGCCATGTCTTTCTGGGGGTAAACCGAAATGGATGGAAGGAATAGCGGCGGAAGTTATGGTTGGAAATATTGAACTTAACACTACACCATTTAGTTTTTCATAAATTCCTGTGAGTTTACTTGCCAGAGGAAACTGCTGGGTGCCCATAGAGTCCACGATAACATTAATAACGTTTTCAGCATCCAGGCAATCGTTATCCTCAAATAAACTTTTGCAGTTTTTATTTTCAAAAAGCGTCCTTCTGTCTTTAACATTGACACCCAACATTCTAAAGGCTGTGGGCATGGTCATAAATATATTTTGATTGTAATTTGGGACGAAGAGATCCAGGTCTTCGAAAAGGGGTTCCACTATGTTTTCTTCAGGCATTTGCGCTTCTCCTTTCAGAGCGTAACTCTTAGATAGATGATATGAAATAGCACGATTTAGGGAAAATAAGGATGTCGCAAATTTGAGCTCAATAGCTGGTGTGTATAGTAAAAGGGGAGAAAATGCTTTTCAGCAAATTATAAAGATGATGAGGGAAACACTGCATAGAGGTTCAAATTTTGTAGGGGTAGACCTTAATCACAATATTTACAGAGCTCGGGAGATTGACAAGTTATCAGTTCAGATTGTGGAAGGACCCAGTGGTATAGGAGTAGCTTCCAGCACTGCGGGTCAGCCTTTCAGCAGCGAAGAACTGGAATTATCACTTGTTTGCGACGGAGAAATATACAATAAAGAGGATATAGAGAAGCTCATAAATAGGGAGATTTTGAGCGATAAGGAATTAATTTTACGCCTCTTCGAGAAATTCTTTTTATCAAAAACAAATATTTCATACGCGATAAGTGAGACCATAAGGTTTCTAGATGGTGTTTACTCTTTTGCACTGTTTTACGAAAATTCATTTCTCATAGCCAGAGACCCTATTGGCGTCAAACCCCTTTATTTATCTGAAGATGAGAAGAGGATAGCTTTCGCCAGCGAGAGGAAGGCCCTTTGGAGTATAGGAATGTTTGACATTCACCCTTTACCCCCCTCATCCTGGGCAATAATTGGAGAATCGGGGGTGAAAGTTAATTATTTAGAAAGTCTCAAAGAGGGGTACAATAGGAAAGTAAGCCTCAAAACCGCACAGGATAGGGTAATAAAGCTTCTTCAAAAAGCGGTGGAAAAAAGGGTTAGAAATGGGAGGGTGGGGGTGCTTTTTTCTGGAGGGTTAGACAGCGCGGTTTTAGCCAAAACTATGCAAAACTTGGGGTACAAACCAACTCTTTACTGTTCAGGTGCGAAAAATTCAAAAGATGTTATAGGAGCAGTCCAAGCCGCGGAGGAACTAGATTTGCCCCTCAAGATAAATTATATGACAATTCAGAAAGTTGAGGAAAACCTACCAAGATTAATCTACATGATAGAGGATACTAATCCATCCCAGGTAAGCATAGCGCTACCGTTATATTTCTCGACGCAGCAAGCCCAAAAAGAAGGCCTAAGCTTCATCATGTCTGGAGGCGGGGCAGATGAACTTTTTGGGGGATACGCAAGATACATACGAGTCTTAAAACATGAGGGTTATGAGGCCCTACACAGAGAACTTTTCAAAGATGTCAAAGAAATCTCTAAAACAAATATTCAGAGGGATGACGCAGCAAGCATGGCCAATTCGATAGAACTGAAACTACCTTATCTAGATTATGACATGGTAAAATATGTCACATCAATTCCTCCCCAGTACAAAATCGCGAGAACCAATTCAGACTACATTAGGAAGTTTATTTTGAGGGAAATCGCCAAAAAAATAGAGCTACCGCCTTCTCTGGTGAATCGCCCAAAAATAGCTATGCAGTATGGCTCCTCATCCCAAAAACTCTTGGAAAAATTAGCCGAAATGAATGGGTTCAATAAAAACCTGAGTAAAGAATATGGGTACCATAGTGCATTAAAACTATACCTAGAAACCATGGCTAGAACAAAAGGAGTTCCAGGAATCAATCCTGAACTCCAAAAGCTAGTACACAAAATAAAATTAACATAACAGGTAGCACAGCGGAGCCACTTTTTGAACTCCAAAAAGCCGTAGATGCCCTCTATTGACTTCTCACACTACCAATAGGGAAGAGAAGAAACTCTAAGACAACACTCTCAATATCGGCACACGTAAAATAGGCTATCTCAAAACAAATCTGTATGAATAAATTGTTTGGAATAATCAAAATAGTTAATTATTATAGAAATCTGGCTTGAAAACAGGTAAGTTATGGCAATATTTTACGAAAATTAAATATATTCTTATTTTGTTAAGTGTTAAACACGATTGGGAGGTGCAATTATTGGTAAAGTATAAGAGAGGCCACCTGTACTATCCTGAAGTGCCTGTTTACAAAATTTTGGATTGGACTGCTGAGAGATTCCCAGACAGACCAGCATTTCTACACCCCGTAAAAATGACGTTTAAGGAATTTAAAGAGCAGGCAGATAAATTCGCCACGGCGCTGAAAAATCTAGGGGTGAAGAAGGGAGACAGGGTAGCGTTGTATGGGCCGAATCTAATTCAGTGGGAAATAGCCTTCTATGGAATATCGAAAGCAGGCGGCATCGTAGTTCCCATGAACCCATTATTCAAATCCCACGAAGTCGAGTACGAATCAGTGGACTCGGGAGCAGAAACAATGATAGTTTTCCAACTTATGTATCCCAACGTAGCAGCAGTTAAAGACAAGACAAAACTCAAAAACATAATTGTTCAAGAGTTCGGCCCTAAACCAGAGGGAACAATCGGTTGGACAGAACTAGTGGAGAAAACGAAGCCAGACCCCCCAGAATACAAGTACAACGCGAAGGAAGATCTGGCGGCACTAGTATATACCAGTGGAACAACAGGATTACCGAAAGGAGCAATGCTCACACACTATAATCTAGTGTCAAATGCGCTCCAAATATCCCAAATTTTCGAAGTAAGTGAAGAAGACGTTGCAATGACGGTACTCCCACTATACCACATTTATGGTATGACATGCTGCATGAACGCAGCAGTGTGGACCGGTGCAGCGCAAGTAGTTGTACCGAGATTCGATGTTAAGGAATTCTGTGAACTAATTGAAAAATACAGGGTAACATACAGCCTATGCGTTCCCCCAATATTTCTGGCGGTAGTGAGACACCTAGAAGACCCCAATGTGAAGGGTTACGACTGGTCAGATCTCAAAATCTTCAATAATGGCGCAGCCCCGATACCGTTGGACCTTCTTGAAAAGTTTGACAAATTGGCTAAAGAGAAATGCAACGCCCAAAACATTATAGTGCAGCACGGCTGGGGCTTAACAGAAGCTTCACCAGTAGTTGCGGTGAATCCCATGTATCGCCGCAAGATGGAATCCCAAGGCACCCTACTTCCTGACACGTTCCACAAAATAATTGATATTGAAACCTCAGAGGAACTTCCTGAACCAGGCCAAGTGGGCGAACTAGTTGTTAGGGGACCCCAAGTTATGAAGGGCTACTGGAACAGACCTGAGGATACTGAAAATGCATTTTGGACTGACCCCAAAACCGGCTTGAAATGGCTAAGAACCGGAGATGTAGCATATATTGATGAGGAAGGCTATGAGCATCTTGTTGACCGTTTAAAGGAAATGATCAAATACAAGGGATGGTCCATAGCTCCCGCAGAGTTAGAAGACCTTCTCTTCAGAAACCCCCATGTGTTTGACGCAGCAGTCATAGGTAAACCGTCATCAGAACCCGACGTTGGACAAATTCCCAAAGCATTCATAATTCTTAAACCCGAATCTAAGGGCAAAGTCAAGGAACAAGACATCATAGACTGGGTGGCTGACAGAATAGCTGCGTACAAAAGGATTCGCGAAGTAGAATTTGTAGAAAGCATACCCAAGACAATTTCGGGCAAGATTCTTCGACGAGAACTGATAGCACAGGAAAAACAGAAAATGGGAATCAAATAAGAAATAACCCGCGGCAATCTACGCACTTATTTGATTAGAAGAAGTTATGGTCACCTCTTTTGACCCACATTTTTGGAATACAGATTTCCACTTCAACCTATCTCTATTTTTTATCTATTAATTGCTCAATGTGAGTGAACACCCTTTGCAGCAGTTTCAAAAAAGGGGACACAAAATAGTCAAATATCCAAACAATAGGGGGAGTCACCAAAAAGGCCAAACACCCTGATTTTAGGAATTCAAACATATTTTCTAAAAGCTGGCACGCACAATAAGTGACGCGGAGTTAACAATGCCAAACCTACGGTGAGGTTTATCTATGGAAGTGCTTCGCAGAAATTGAAAAAGGTAAGACTTTTGGTGGAGCTCACTAGCTAGATACTAAATTTTACATGTCGCGGGGAATTGCGATCAGGTTCAAATGGTAGACGTGCCTAAGCTTCTTCGGATGAAGGGTGAAGCAGCTTTTTCCACAGCGAATATTTTGGGGTGCATTTATATGATTAGTTTTTCTTTTTTGGGGGAGGAAATCATCTCTAGCTGGCATCCTTCTGGTGATTCTATGAGTTTAAAGGAATATCCAAGGTTGCGACTAACTGCTTCGCCTCTGATTTTACATAGTATGCAGGGAAACTCGTCGGGTAGCTGGAGTGCTGACTTATATTTTTCTTTGTAGTTTTTACTGAGGCACTTTGTAACTTTGGCTTTAAAGGTACCATCGGTAAACTCTTGTACCTCTAATTCTGAACCCATAGACCTCTCAATATTTACTATCGTCTTTATTACCTCTTCAAATTTCATGTCTTTAGCAGCCTTCCAAGACTTAGTCTCCACGTCCAAGTAATACTGCCAAAGCTTGTCTAAATCTTTACCGTATCTTTTCCTCATGAAAGATATCGCTATCTCCAAAAAGAAGGTTAAACCAGAAATCCCTTTCTGCCACATTTCTGAAGGAGACAAGGCGGGAATTTCTATCATAGGAGCAGTGGCTTTACGTGCCTTAGGCTCGGCTGGAATTCCCTCCTCAAACATGGAACGAAAAGCGGTGCTGGGACCCGTGGCAAACTCGCTTAACATATCTTCAGAGGACTCAATTTTAGGTGCCTCCGTCTCTTCCAGTTCAGGCTCTCCCAGTGTTTCACTTATTTCCTCTTCTGATTTGGTGATTTTGGTAGCCTCCTCTTGAACAGTGGCCTTTGAAGGCTCTACCCTTTTTAAACCAGTTAGTGCCTCAAAATCTGTCTGTGGTTTTGGAGCGGCTTCCTCTATGGCAGCAGGAGTAGGAGTAGGAGCGGCTTCAAGAGAGGCCTCTGGGGTAGGAGTGGCTGGTTGTTCCTCGGTGGGACTTGGGGTGTATGTCATGGGAAATTTTCTCACTTTTGCTTCATTTATAATGCTTCCCAAGCTTCTCACGATTGCGTAGGGAGACATTAGAGGCAAGGATATGCTACTGCTTATAACGCTGGTGAGCACGTTGGGGTCAAGTGTGCCAACCTTTTTTACGGATATTAGGTCTCTTCCCCGAAATATGGCTATAGACCAGTAATCATTCACTTTTCCTATTTGCACTAGGTAGGAGCTTCCTGCTATGCCTGCCTTTCTACTCCATGGTTCAAAAACCACGGAGTTATCCTTTTCTGAAGACATAAAGTTCCCTCAAAATTCAACACTCACTTGTGTTATATTATTATAATATTTTAACCAATTTATTTGTTTTTATGAGTTGCTTGATATATATTTAATCTCGATGTTAGGAAAAAGGTTTTGGTTGTGAAAAGATTTTGGTGCAAAATCGCTGGAAAACATCCCCAGATTGACTTGTTGCTCTTTGATTGGTTTTTCTCCCATATTATTCCTCCTTTTGGAAAAAGGGGTCTAAATAGTGCTTCTTTTCCCTCTAGGACTAAGACCCTTTTTGAGGGGATCCCCGCTCCTTCAGATGCATCTCAAAACCAAAATACGCTTGAAACTTTTTAGGACTCAATGTTTCTTATCGAAGTAAGTTTATTATAATTTGCTATGAAAAACATTTTTCATGCTTTGTCTAGGAAGCGAAGCTTATGTAGGTTTTTTAATAAAGATTATTGGCTTCGATAGGGGCGTAAAAGAAACTTTTTGGATATTTTTTTGGGGTAAAGACTTAAATTTTTGTTTTTTATAATTCCCCTAAGGCTAGGTATAGAAAAGGTGTTTGGTCTCTTTAGGATTTAATATTTCATGAATTCGGATGGTTGCGGAGGATTATAAAGTGGTCAAGTGCGATTTCTGCGGTAAGGAAGACTACCTACCCTTCAAGTGCCGAAATTGTGGGGGTTACTTTTGCATAGAACATCGCCTCCCAGAAAACCATAATTGTACTTCCACGCTTTTAGTTTCAGAAAAAGGGAACAATTTGGGAAGAGCACCAGCGAAGATGGAAACAAAACATGAGGAGAAAACCTTTGATAGGGATATAGTTCCGAAACGCATCATATATGATAAGTCCGCTGTTAGGTTGGCAAGAATGGTGCCTTCTAAGAAAGAGGCCGCCCATCTCTCTATTGCCACGTTCATTGTTTTGAGTGTTGTGTTTTCAAGTTTAATTTACAGTGTAGTATGGGTTTTGAGTAGTGGGCTGGGCAATTTTGTGTTTGGAACTCTTATCTGGATGGTCTTCAGTGGATTAACTTGGTTAGTTTCCTTTATTCCTTGGTTGTCAAACTTTCTGCTGGTATTTCAAATCGATAATGCTTTGTGGTTGGGAGCCATTGTTGTGGTGAGTTTTCTAATGCACGAATTAGCCCATAAATTTGTTGCTGAAATGTATGGTCTTCGAGCGGAATTTAGATTAATATTTAGTGGTGTCCTTGTGACACTAGTTTCCATTATTTCTCCTTTAAAGTTCCTAGCGCCAGGCGCAGTAATGATTTCTGGATCTAGCGATTGGCATACAGTAGGCAAGACTTCTCTCTCAGGACCATTAGTTAACTTGGTGCTAGGCATAATTCTACTGGGGTTATCCTTTATTTTCCAAAATTTTACTGTTCAATCTTTATTCTTGCAGGTGAACTTGTATCAAATATTGATTGTGGGGGCAAGCATAAACGCAGATATAGGGATATTCAACATGTTACCTTTTGGACCCCTAGACGGCCTCAAAGTTATGAGGTGGAAATTTCCAGTATGGCTTGTGGTTTTCTCAGCACTATTGGTAATTAGAATATTTCTGTTCTCCCTGTTTTACTGGTAAACATTTTGGAAAAATGATTTTCGAGTAATAAAAGGTTAGCATGGGTTTTTGTACCAAACTTCATTATGAATTTGTTATAAAAGGTCAATCAGCATAGATGCCAAATCGATTTCCAAGGTTTGGTGGTCTATTTTTCTTATGGGAATATATTTACCTTTTATGGATTCTACGGCTTTCCTCAAGGCGCTATCATTTTCGGTTCTGCCAATTTGTACTAATGCGAATTTTGTTTTGGGGTCTTTATCTGCGATTTCTTGGAAGATTTCGAATTTCTCTGCTTTTTCCAAAGAGGTAATTATTACAATTAGGGTTGGAATTTTTCCGCCTATTTTTTCAGTGAACTCTTTTACTTTGTTTCCCACTTCTTTGAGGTCTGCTTTTCCCTCGGGATACTGGCACTTGTCAATTATATGTGATGAGAGGACTTTTAGAGAGAAACTTTTCCTATTTGAGCTGAAATCCATGTAGGGTATGACCTTTGTTTTCTCTAGTATGGTGAACAAGCTGCTCTGATTAGAGTAGGATATAACGGATGCTTTATTTAGATTGCTTTGTTCTGAAAGATTCTTTAAGCAGGAAATCCCAATTAAAGCCGCAGCGCTGTTTTTTCTGATTTTTCCATCATAGATTTGTTTTTCGAATTTCTCCACTTGGTTTGCATCCAGCGTAACAAATAGGTCTGCCATTTTTTCAAATCCTTCGATGGGTACTTCTGATTCCTTCATGATTTCAGATACGTCTATGACTAGTAGTAAATTGTATGGTTTGACCAATTTCTTAGAGACAAAATTAATTATGGTCTTCCCTTTTTTGATAATTCCAAGCTTCTTGTCTTCAAGCTCAGGTTGAAAATAAACAGGCCGTATAATGGTGGGAGTGTCCAAAAATAGCATCGATAGTATAAGTCTCATGTCTTTTCCTATGTATAGTCCATCTAGTTTTTCATAGAGTACATCCATCTTATCTTTAATTTTCACTAAGAATTCGGGTAGTTTCATTTCTTCTGAGGATTCTACCGCAAAGTCCACTTGTCTGAGAAGATAAAGTTTGCCAGTATATTTTTCTATTTTTACTTTATCTCCCTCGAAGACGTACCAATCGTTCATAAGTTCCTCGTTAACTTGCAGGTCTCCTAGAGAAACATATTCAAAGCTTTTCACCAAAGCGGCGTACCAGTCTCCTGTGGCAATAGGTTCTATGATGATTACATCATAGTCGTTTAGGCCGAGGGCTTGCATATCCTTGGGATTGATTCCCACAACCTTTTCGCTGAGGGAAGACGCAGAGAGCGTGTATATTTTGAGTTCGTCTCCCTCAATTGTTTTAGTTTTGTGGAGGGCCTCAGTAATCAATTCGGATACCTTTTTAACTTCACTATCCGAGGCGATAAAGTGGGCTTGTCTTAGCAGATTCTTCAGGTTTTCGTTGCTTCCAACACTTTCAATTGTTTTATTTTTAAACCCACTCAAGGTTTTAGGACTTAGCACCGCTAATGCTAGGGCGTCACGAGTTTTGCCTCCTCGAGATTTCATAAACAAGACAGTAATGCCGTTTTCCTCTTCCCTTGTGGACTTTAAAGTTAGTAAATACTTTGAGATATCGACAACCCCATCCTCACTTCTTGCCAAAAAGTCACAAGAACTAATTTTTATTGCGCCCCTTTTTACATAGTAGCTCAATAATTCTTCGAAAATTTTCGCCGCCTGCTCGGAATACTCATCAATAGCCATAACGCATTTTTCTTCTACTGAACCCACTGTTGAACTGTAACGTGGGGGAATTAATTCTAGGGCGTTAGCTCCCATTATTCTCCTAAGATCAGTTGCATTCCCCACAAAATCATAACTAAAAAGATACCTTAAAATCTTTACAATATCACCAATTTTGCAAAAGGGGTAGTTGGTGCCGAATAATATTTTCCTAGACCAATTAGAAACGTTGCTCTTCATCGAAGTTATGAATGAAACTAGGTTTTTAAACTCTAAGCCGGATGGATCCACGTAAAGATTATCCTCTTCTAGAATTTTCCAGAACAAATCCTCATTCGAATCATACTCGAAGGAATTGAGGATAATTGGAGTTGAATTACCACCAATTTCTAACCGGGCATCTTTCAATGATTCATAAAATGTTTCAAATTTTTTTGAACCCAACATCTCTATCATAAGCGGTGTATTCTTATTCTGCAGGAGCCTAAGTACAGATTTGAATGACCCTTCTAAAAAGTCAAATTTAACTTTAATACCAGCAAAACCCTCACTCTGAGCTAATCGAACCTCATTCTCTATCGAACTTGTACTTGAAGACATAATATATTTGAAAGTTGTGAAACGTTCCAAGCCTGGAAGAGCGCTCCACTTCAAAATTAAGTTATTATTACCTAAAACTTGGGCTTCGTCATTTTCAACTTTTACATGATCCACACTGATGGAGGCAATTTTACTCACATAGGGGGCTACAAAGAACTCGTCAAACAAAGTTTGTGAATTCTTTTCACCTTCCAACAAGAGAGGGAAGCCAACCAACCTACTGGGAGCACTATTCCCCTCTAGCCTATATTTAAGGCTTAATTCCCCAGATAATTCCTTAAAAAAGGCCTTCTCCACTGATTGACAAAACTTGAAAAAGTTATCACGATTATAATTCCTTATTGGCGGGCCTCGTTCAACACCCAAATGTATGTGAACATCGACAAGGTAAAAATCATTCAGTGTTCCATCATCTACACAACGGGCAAGGAACAACGTCATTTACCTCTAAGTCGACCAATTTTAGTAAAAATCCTAAGATTAAAATTGTTAAAAGTACTTATTAAACACTATGGAAACCAAATCAAAATTACTAAATAAAACTCGCGATTCAAATAGTTGGTTGGAATCCCACCACTTTTAGTCCAATATTAGAAATTACTATGCACAATTGTAAAGATTTAAAAGCACAGCAAAAGAATATAAAAGCAAGGGTAAATACAACATTAAAGGGAGAGGAGAAAATGCCAACAACTCCACTACAATTTCAAGCTTCACTGTTGGAAAACCCAATATTCATAGCATTAATAGTAGTCATAATACTTATTTTACTGGTGCTTATAAGTGGACTCCGCGTATACCGGGAATATGAGCGCGCCGTAATATTTCGCTTAGGGAGAGCGTTACCCGGAGCAAAAGGTCCAGGACTCATCTATGTAATTCCCATCATAGACCGAGCCGTTAAGGTGGATCTGAGAGAGAGCTTCTTTGATGTGCCAAGGCAAAAATGCATAACAAAGGATAATGCTCCTGCAGAGATTGATGTTTTAATCTATCACAGAATTATGGATGCCTACGATTCAGTTATCAAAGTTGCGGACTGGAAGGGGGCTGCCGTGGGCTTATCTCAGACCACCCTCAGGTCGGTGGTGGGGGATATAAATCTGGATGAGATTCTGGCTGAGCGGGAACGCATAAATAATATACTCAGAGAGAAATTGGATGAAGTCACAAACCGTTGGGGAGTTAAAATTACAAGTGTTGAAATACGGGAGATACTGCCTCCATCACAAGTTCTCGAAGCTATGATAAAGCAAATGGAAGCAGAAAGAATGAGAAGAGCCACCGTCACTGAAGCTGACGGAACAAGGGTGGCCTCCATAAAAACGGCAGAGGGACAAAAGAGGGCAACAATCTTGAGAGCGGAAGCCGCAAAGAAGGCCCTCATACTAAGAGCCGAGGCTAAGAAACAAGCATCCATTTTAAAGGCAGAAGGCTACTCCCAAGCTCTGGAAATCATACAGGGCGTGGCAAAGAATATAGATACCAAAACCCTGGGAATACAGTACTTGGATACCCTCAGAAACATGGCCGCTGGAAACTCTCGTAAATATGTTATCCCTACAGAGCTACTAAACATCACGGGCCAAATCGGAAAAGCTTTCGGAGCCAAAACATCCAACCCAGAAAAGAAAACAAATGAAGAATAAAACCGGAGTAATAAAAATTCATTTTCAGATTTTTTGCGTTCCCTATATTGCTGAACCTTCCATCACCAACAAACTTTCTCCCAGAGGAAACCTATAAGTCCGCTAAAAAGCCAAAACATTGCCTGATATGTTTGAGAGTAGCATAATTATCCAATTATCCGAGCCTGCGAAGTGCTGGTTAAAAGTAATCATTCGATAAAATAATATATGAATATTTGAAGATTAGTGCTGTGTACGATTTTTATTTTTTCAATTCCTTTATATTTTTTAGGAATTTTTTATAATTTTGCATTGTTAATTTGAAAAATTTTCAAACAATCTAATAAACCCACTTAAAAAAACCACATAAGCATCGCATCTTAGAAAGAATGAAAACACGCCTTCATAGCAAAACTATGCAATACAAGAAATTAGAGTTTTATACAAAGAATGCCTTAAACGGCATATTTTTAATGTGCTGAAAGAATATATCCACATAGAAAAACGAAAAAGGGAGCGATTAAAGAATGATTTTGAGACATATCTTAGCATTTATAGTATGTCTTGCGACAATGTTCGGAATTATCTACTTCGTAGCTATGGGACACACTTTGATGAACCTGTACAATGCTTACAGTTTGTGGCTGTTGCCTTGGGAGAGCGGTGGACAGTATACAGCATTCTGGTCCAATGTTAAATTTGCAGTTACGGACTACTTGATACGCCCCCACACATTAGCCACCGCAGGTCCACCTGCACAAACCTTTGTTCCAATTGCAGCCCTTAGTCTTGCAGGCTTCATTTCTGGACTCATCACGAAGCATCCTCTAAAGGCTATAATAATTGGGATAATATGCTCCTTCATAGTGGCCATCGGCTACTTTGCCTGGGGTGTTTCCGGTCACCTAGATTGGAGCGCGATATTCGGCATTATTACAGGTGTTTCTGGTTGGGATTATGCACTTCTCTTTGGACTGCCAGCAGGTCTAGGGATGATAGGCGGCTTAATTACTAGAGAATGGTAAGCTCATATGCCCCCATCCACCACATTTTTTTGTCTTCTTGAATATTTGAAAATTAATTTGTTAAAGAAGGCTTCATTCTAGTTGTGGAGTTTAGATTCTGGGGCTAAAAATAAAAATTAGTGTCCTTGAGTCTATTATTTTTCTTCTTTTTTGGATTTTTGCTTTTCTTCGGCTATTCCCATAGGGCTTTTATGGCTCTTTTATCCAAGGTTTCTGGTTTAATTATCTCATCTAGTTTCTGTGGAATATCTGAGAAATCTTCAAGATTTCCTTTAAAATTTTCTATTATTGATTTTTTTTCTTTGAGTATTTTATTTACTGCGTCTATTATTCTTTTAGCGTTTTCTTGATCCTTTTTTATGTCATCAACTACAATTACTGTTGTGATTTCTAAATCGTCTTCGGAATGGAATATGAATGTGTATTTGCCTAGATTCATACTGTGGAGTTCTGTTTCCTTTTCCTGTAAGAGTGTTTCGGCAAACGATTGTATTGCTGAGAAGAAGCCCGATACCAGATTAGAGTCTACACTGACTGCTTGGTAGTCTTTGTGAAACAGCAGGAGACCTGAAGATTTGAAGACGTACAGGTTTCTTATGGCCATTATGTTTCCCTGTTTTTTTCCTTAATTTAGAATCTTTTTAATTTTTCCATCGGGGAATAAGAAAAATTTTAGATAAAAAATTTAGCATTATATATGATTATTTCGTTAAATATTTGCATACTATTGAATTTTAATACCTAAGAATAATTTGAAGCTTAATAAGAGTTTTTGGATTTTTTAAGAAAAGGTTCTTTAAATATTATCTAAAAAATACTATATTTAATATAATTTCATGCTAATTTCCCTCAGTAGCATAGAGGAGGATTAAAAATGGAGTCGCTGAAAGATTATGGATTGAAGGCAGTGGCACTAATTGGTATGGATCAGGAATATGGACCAATGTTAAAATGGGAAACTAGCCTTGACGGAGAGACATCAGTAAAGGATATGATAGCCGAGTTTTATACCATGTTTATGGTAGGAATGCATCGCGATATCTTGCCTAAAGCTATAGTTTTTGAAGATAAAAATGTGGTTGTGTCTTCATACAAATATAACCTTCTCTGTCTATTTCTTAAACGAGGAGTAGATATTGAAAGCTTCATGACTTACGCTGAGAGCATCATGAATAAATATAGTGGCAATCCTTCCAAACTTTCTTGTCTAAGAAGTCTGGCAGCACGGGTTAACCAATTCTGGAAGAAAAACCAGTAACAGGGTTAATCAAATTTTTATAAGCCACGTAAGAAAAAACAGTTTACCTACCTCTGTCTTTTCCCTCTAAAATTCATTTGAGGTTTGTTTAGAATTTATAATATTTTAAACATTTGTTTTTACATGATTTTTAACTGTTTTACGATAGGACGTTATTTTCCCTATTATTTTTATATAGTTTTTTGTGATTTTCGCATATTATATTTTTAATTATTGTGAAAATCTCAATATGATTAGAAAGCTATATATACACATTCAACCAATTTTGTTATAAAAGTGAATGCAGAAATACTTCTGCGTAAGGCTATGCAATGAGGGTA
>JAHAWU010000189.1 GCA_018383815.1 Candidatus Jordarchaeia archaeon
CTCAGCTCACTCCCTTTAGCCCGCCTCACAGCCCCACCACAAGGATACCAGAACATGTAGAGTAGAGAGAGGAACATACACCCCAAATGAGCACGGGAACACCAAAAAAGGCAAAACATTCTCCCAACGCCAATTATTTTTTAACAAGTTCTGTCATCTATTGCGTTCTCACGGGCAAAAATTTAGCGTGTTCTCCGCTCATTAGTGAGAGATTGGGTTTAAATAACAAATTGTAAAAAATACTATGCAGAATACTGCGTTTCTGAAAGTTGTAGCCTTGGTTAATGTATATCTGTGATAGAAGTCATATCTAAGAGTGAGTTATAAGAAGGACATGCTATATACTTATTAATGCGGCTAAGGGCTTACTACAATTTAAATTACTAAGCCGGTAAGGGAACGATTTAAAAAGCTAGGTGGAAAGAGGGAAACCTGTGATGAGATTATTAGGAGGCTAATTGAATTAGCCGAATGGAATATGGGTGTGGAGAAAGTTGAATGAAACATTAGAGATTTCAAAGCCTCTAAAGATAGGGTGTAAGAGAACTTGTAATTGTCAAGATAATCACATCAGTTGTGTGACTGCGAAAGATTGGGTTAAGGGTATGGTTTCAATTCAAACCTTTTATTATGAGGGTAGAGATGTTAGGGATAAGAATGTTCATCCTGCGGTGTTTCCAATAGCTCTTCCAGCACACTTTATCAAATTGCTTACACACGAGGGAGAACTAGTTTTAGATCCTTTTGTTGGGATTGGCACAACGCTGGTTGCAGCTCAGGACCTTAATCGGAATGCTGTTGGGTTTGATTTAAATGAGGAATATGTAGAAATAGCTAAGAGGCGACTCGCGCAATCTCGATTGGGATCCCGTGCACAACAAGTTGCAATAGTTGATGATGCCCGTAATATACCCGAATATTTGGAAGAGAATACGGTGTCTCTATGTATAACCTCTCCACCTTACGCGAATATGTTGAATCGCCCGAGGCTGAACAAAAGCGTCAGGGGCGATCTTAGAAATAATGACCAATACCTCAAAGTTCAACAATATTCAGATGATCCACGTGATCTAGGAACAATGAATCATGAGGATTATGCAAAGGCACTTGAAGAAATATACTCAGGCATCCTACCTATCATGAGACCAAAAGCTCACTGCATAGTTAATATAAACGATGTTTGGTGGAATAACAGGAGACACCTAACCCACATCTATGTTATAGAAGCTTTGCAAAGGGCAGGATTTGAATTTAGAAATACCTTCATTTGGGATAAAAGAGATCTGGTGAATAATGTCGGAATTTTTGGGTGGCCAAATAATTTCATCTCATTAGGAGCCACCATGGAATATATTCTTGATTTTTGGAGACCAGCAAAATAGTGGCTTACAGTACTCTCTGAATAGTTTCGAAACATCTGGGAAGATATTTTGGTAGTATTCTAAATCCTGTTCCATGGTCATGTATCCTCCCATTAGGGTAGTGTCCCATTCGAATATCCACTTTTAGAAGGCCTTCATTCACTAGTTCAGAGAAGCGTTCAAAGCTAAATCCATCAAGCAAATATGCTTCGTTAAACCAAAACTGTTCTATTCTCCCTTTCCACTGATTATCGGCTAATACATAGATAAGTTTATGATACTTGGCTTCAAACACCTTTTTTAGGGTGTTTTCCTCGTAATAAGCCTTGACTCTTGGATTGTTAGCGATATATAATCGATTACCTTCAATAGTTAATTGCAGCCCGACACTGTTTGGTTTAATCGAATCTACTGTTACATGTAACTCTTTTCCCGATATTCCTTTTTTTCTTGACTCATATCCATACATTTCTAATAAAACGCTGTTAACTCCTTTGGGTTCAGGCGATTTTGTAAAAAGTGTAAGCATCGAGGTTGCATTCTTCCTACCAGATTTCAATTCATAATTGCTGAAGTTAGGTCCTGCGATGTTATTCTCCTTTATCCCTAACAAGTCCTCCAAAGTTTTACCAATTCCTGTTGGTCCACTTCGATGCGAATCGACATAACCCCTTTGCTTAATTTGCGTCATCTTACGTTTGAACTCATCAAAGTCCATCCCCTTTCTCTCCTTCTTTAATACCTTGAACTTTCTATGCATACCCTTTTTTAGTAATGTACTTGTATTATTTCTTATATTTATTGTGATTGCCCCACAATTTTTTCATAACTTAGAATCCCTAAGACCCTATTAAAAGGAATTAAAATTCCTCTTGTTTTTAACCTATTAGCTTCAATTCGTGAAAAATGAAAATACCTGTTAAAGGGATATGTAACTGTTAGATATTCTTATCTGAACTAGAAGTATTGAAAAACTATTTTTAGAATCATCTTAACTCGACAATGTTAAATTTATTCGATTGTTGTTTATTTCTCCCAGATTTTTTCTTTTATGATTTAGGAAATCGGCTTTCTTGCTGCTTTTAGTAAAATTGAAGACGAAAATAACCTAATTTAACATTGTCAAGTTAATATTGTTTTTATGGACGGATATGAGTATTTTGGTTGTTCCTAAAGGAAAGTTAGATGTGTTTCCGGTTGACTTGATTATCTCGTGTGGTCACTAGGCTCAATCCTTTGTAAAAGATACGGGGGAATTGTATTATCTCTGTCCTTCAAATAGCATGTGTTGGTCTTGGGAAAAAGGAAGCATAATGGAGAATAGAGGAGCAAATTGGCAGGAAGGCTGTTTTTCGTTAGGTCACGCCCAATTAGGTATAGATGGACTTGTTGTGCGTGCATGCTCCGAGTGTTCCTGCCATACCATTGTGCATTATGAATGAAGTATATAGGATAAGTGAAAATTATCGCGCAAAACATTAAAATTATACTTTTATATAGTATCATAGTATAATCCCATAATGGGAGATAAGTAACGAAAATTGCAGAAACTCCAATCAGCAAAAATTCCTTACACCTATCTAAAGCAGTAAGATCCACTCTGAATATAGAAAATGGGCGGCAGGGTAACTTGGTTAATTGAAGATTCGAGGATTTATATGGAGAAGTTTGAGAGATGCCAACACAGAAGATAACAAGGTTTATGGGTATTGAGGAGGAAGAGGATTGGACTTTTGCAGACGCTGACACCCAATACATGACTCATGGTTTGCATCCTTATCCCGCCCGTATGATTCCACAGATTGCTAGAAGGTTAATAATAAGATACAGCAAGCCTGGGTCCGATATAGTCCTTGATCCTTTTGCGGGTTCAGGTGGTGTATTAGTTGAAACCTCATTAAAGCTTCCCTCTAAACTTGCTACTGAGGAAATTGGGGCTCGTAAAAGCTATGGGATTGATATAAATCCTTTAGCTCTATTACTTGCCAAGGCAAAAACCACGCCGATAAAACCAACTTTGTTAAAGTCTGCTGTTAAAAAATTATTGAGTAAAGTTAGAGATGAAATCGAGGCTTACGAAAGTGGAAGGCTTCATGTTTCTGCCCCTGACTTCTTTAATATTGATTATTGGTTTAAGCCAAAGGTAAAGAATGAGTTGCAAATAATTCGAGAAAATATCAAAACCATAAATTGCGACGATGATGTCAAAAACTTTTTGAAGGTATGTTTCTCCAAAACTGTTCGTGACTCATCGAATACCCGTTCTCGAGAGTTTAAGTTATATAGAATCCCAAAAAATGAATTGGCAAAATACGATCCAGATGTTTACAAAATCTTCAAGGAAAATGTTGAAAAAGGAATAAGAGGTATGGAGCAGTACTATAATGCTTGTGAAAAAAGCCAGTGGGCAAGGCCAAAATTACTAAATGAAGATACAAGAGATAGAACAAGCATCCCGAAGGAGAGCATAAATCTGGTGGTCACAAGTCCACCATATGGAGATAGCCGCACCACAGTAGCGTATGGGCAATTTTCCCGTTTAAGCATGCAATGGCTCAATATTGATGATTCAAGTTCCGGTTCGATCGATAAAAAAGGTCTTGGAGGAATAAAGACTAAAACACTCGAACATAGCTTAGAATCCCATACGCTTTCACTTATTTTGGAAAAAATAGCTTCTAAAGATGAAGAGCGGGCTAAAGATGTATTGAGCTACTTTATTGACTTAAATAAATGCTTAAACGAAATTAGCCGTGTTACGGTGCATGAAGGTAGAGTTTGCATTGTTATTGGAAATAGAACAGTGAAAGGCTTTAGAATACCCACTAATCAAATTATAACCGAGTTAGGAGAAAAAGCAGGACTTGAACATGATACAACGCATGAGAGGAGAATACCAATGAAGCGCATGCCCTGGGAGAATGCCCCCTCAAACGTACCAGGAGAAAAGGTATCCACAATTCATCAAGAATACATAATCATCTTAAGGAAAATGTGATATCAAAATTAGGATTTTTTCTTAGAAATATACGCCCTTCTCCTTTTCTTTAATTCCCCAAAAAGTTTTTCCACCCTTCTTACGGTTGAAAAAGCTCCTCATTTTCTCCGATTAGGGATATTTCGCACTTAATTTTCTCTATCCTCCCCAAGAGTATTTCCTCTTTTACCTCATACTCAACCATAATAAATTGGTTGTGTTTCATTTTTGTCTAAAGTTCGCCTCCGGCAGCTATGATTTCCACTCCGCCTTTAATAAATTTTAGGTTCTCGGCTTTCGTGATCTTCTGCTTAAACCTATGATACTTCTCCTCTGAAGTGTACCTCACAAGGATAATGTTCAAGATAGCCTCCAGCCCCCTTGTGGTCCACCTCATCCACTTATGCTTGCACCTCTTGGAGATCCCCCCATAAGGCGCTCAACCAGGCGATAGATTCGCAAAATCTTTTTTCCTTTATCGGCCTAATAATTTTAGATTTTTTCCACATTTTTCCTCAAATTTCAAGGTTTCAACCCACTAATCCCGAAAAAGGGTTCGGGAAAAGTTAAAGAAGAACAGAAAAAGGGCCCAAAAAACACTGGATTCTGCGAATCTATCGCCTGAGGGCCTCCACATCTTTATCTTTCAGGTGCTTGTCCACAGAGTTCTTCAGTGTGTGGAGTATCTTCTCCAGCTCCCTCACTACAGCCCTCCGGTCGTCAAGAGACAGTTCAGCGTCTTGCCACAGCTTGTACCCGGTGGTCCCGGAGACCATATGTTCAAACAGGACTCCTCATGACTGGTTTTTGTGGCGTCCCCGCCCTTGGCCCGGTTGCTTCGGCACGCCCTCCAGCTCCCATTTTATACATGTTTGTGTTAAAAGTGAGTG
>JAHAWU010000191.1 GCA_018383815.1 Candidatus Jordarchaeia archaeon
TGGAGGATATGCTCCAGGGAGGGTTTTTGAGGGCACGCATATCAATGTTAGTTGACACTCCAATCCCCAAAGTGCACTAAAAACTTTTTACGCCCGATCTCCTCAAGATAAAACCCCTCCCCCAAAAATATATCTTCCCAAAAAATTACAAAATTAAAAACGGGCAAAAAATTCAACAATAGAACCATAAAAAATATGGAAAAACAAAATATACGGCCCAAAAGCAGACAACCAGAATCCACTCATAACCCACACACCCCAAAGAAAATAAACTCCAAATACTACCTAGCACAGCTAAACTTTCAATCCTACTTAAAATTGTGTAAGAATATTCATCATTCATCACAGAGAAGGATGGTTGGGAGAAACGTAAAATTTATTATAACCCTAGAACAAAGCAGTAGGCATGTATCCCATCACTTCTGTTCTCAGGAGATTCGCCGAAGAACCAAGATACATGAGTCTACTTGCACTCATAGTGGGGCTCATAGTATTCTATCCTGCAACCAACTATGCCTTCAACCCCTACTTCCTGTGGATAGTCACCTTCAATCCTTACGATGGGAAATGGTACTCCTTCTTCATAAACCAAAACATAATATTCCAGAGAGAATTCGCAGTCAAAGTGCTGGTTTTTACCGCTATACTGTTTGTGTCGATGCTAGCCTCCATAAAAATTTCTCAAACCCTAACCAAAACCATCCTGAAAGAGTCCCAAGAAGAAAATAGCAGCGTAAAAATAATTCAGAGATGGAAGGCCCACAAGAAAATTGCTTCAACCGCCCTAATCCTCCAGTACCTGGCACTAGTCGCCCTAATCGGTCTAACACTCCTAATATGGTATAATATGCTCCAACAATACGCCACAATATTCCTAACACTCACAAGAATCACAATTATAGTAGTCTCCGCTCTAGGAATCCTCCACCTAATCCACCCCCTACTGGACAATGAGGAACTTCTGAGCCAAGCCTGCCTAAACATAATAAACAGCATAAAAGAAGAATACCCCAAAGAAGACATCAAAAAAATTGAGCAAGCACACTTCATGCTGTACATCCTACTAAACCACACCCTATCAAAAACCATAGAAGAACTGGAAGAATTCAACCTCGAACCTCCCCTAACCACACTGTACCTGGCCCTCCTACAAAACGAAAAAGAAACCCTAAACCGAGCCAAAACCATCACCACCAACCTCCTAAAAGCAATAAAAGAAAAGAAAACCCAAGGCATACTAAAACACCTAGCCGAAATCCACAAAAAACTGGAAGACACAAAAGAACTCTCAAAAACCATGGAAATCACCGTCCACTACCCCAGCCTCACCCTATACACGTTCAACCCCTCCAAAAAAACCACCCTAATAAAAGCCCTAATTCCCCTTATAACCCAGATACCACTAGCCATCCTCATCTTCCTGGGAAAATGGCTATACTACGTAACATTCTAAAAACCCTGCATAAAACGGGAAAAGTTGCCGCGTCCCCTCCACAATTCGAGAAGAAAAGTAGGAAAAAGCAACATGACATGATTAACTAGGCGTTACCTATTGTGTGCACGTTTGGAAAGTGTTCCCAGCTCCTTTATGGAAGCCTACTCGCAGCTGTTCCAATGGTGAAGAACGCCGAAATACGCCCAAGAGGAAGGGTGTTTTGAGTCGAAAAATATACAGCGCACGACAGGTGCCACTCAGTTAATAGTGCCCCGGACTGAAGCGAAAAGTTTTTTCGTGGTAAGAAACGGATAGAAACACTGGGGAGTGCTCAAAAATTCGGCTGGAGAACAATTGGGTCAAAACATTGACAATGTTAAATTTGGTTCATTGCTGCTTGTTCCTCACTGATTTTTTATTTTTGGTGGGGAAAAGGCCTTTTTCACTGATTTTAGCAGCACCAAAATGGAAATCGGCTTAAATTTAACATTGTCGAGATAATCAATAAAAAGTTGTTCAAGAAAAGATGCGGGAAAAGCCTTTACCCAAGAAGAACAATGATAAATCATTGAGTTTTACAGGCTCACTTGTGAGCGGTCTCCCAAAATTAGTCTGTGGCCCGTAGGTATACTCTTATTTGAGGAAACAATATTCACATTTCTACCAATCAAGCTGTTGATGATTCTTTTTTCACAGACAATCATCGTCTCGGACATAACTATAGAGTACTCTATTTCACCCCCGCGTATGGTCACATTGTCGCCGATAGAGGTGTACGGCCCAATGTAAGTGTTGGGACCAATTTCACACCTTTCACCAATAATTATTGGGCCCCTCAAACAGCACCCCTCACGAATAACTGTACCCGCACCAATGCGCACGTTCCCCTGGACTATCACATTTTCGTGGATTTCCCCCTCATTTCCCGGCTCAAGATCGCTCAAAACAAGCTGATTGGCCTCCAACAAATCCTCCGGCCTTCCAGTATCCTTCCACCAGCCGGAAACAAAGTGAACATGAACATAATGATTAGCGTTGAGCAACTCCTGAATAGCGTCAGTGATCTCCAACTCATTCCTCCAGGAGGGCTTAATCCTCTCGATGGCGTCAAAAATTGAGGGGCGAAACAAATACACTCCTACCAGAGCTAGGTCACTTTTGGGAAACTTGGGCTTCTCCACAAGTCGAACTATCCTGTCCCCATCCATTTCCACCAAACCAAATCTTTGAGGCTCTTTAACTCTAGAAACCGCAATAACCGCCTCCGGATTATATTTTTTAAAAATTTCTAGGAGGGCTTCTATTCCGCTCTTGAGAAGGTTATCACCCAGATACATGACGAAGGGTTTCTCACCAAGGAAATCTCTGGAAACCTTAACCGCGTGAGCCAAACCCTTTGGTTCTTCCTGCTCAATGTAAGTTACTCTGACCCCGAATTTGGAGCCGTCACCAATCAGTTCTCTCACCCCCTCCTTTATGGGTCCCAGAACTATTCCTATATCCTTTATGCCCGCGTTTCTCAAGTGCTCCAATCCATAAAGAATTATGGGCTTATTCGCCACAGGCAACATATGCTTATTTCCAGTGTATGTGAGGGGCCTCAAACGGGTCCCATGCCCACCAGCCAACAATAAACCCTTCAAAGACAACACCACGATTGTTTATTATTAACATTAAAATCTTCAAAGGTATATATTTTATTTCAATTTTGGTTTTATACCTGTTTAAGAGGCTCTACAATTCAACACATTATGGATTAGGTGGTTTATAGTGAATCTAATTGGGTTATGAGTGGCTCCCACCACCACTGGTTTTCTTTGTACCATTTTATTGTATTTTTTAAGGCTTCCTCGAATTTGCATTTAGGTTTCCAGCCCAGAAGTTTTATTTTCTTGCAGTCTAGAGAGTATCTCCAATCATGGCCCGGTCTATCTTTTACAAATTTTATTAGGCTCTTTGGCTTCTTTAACTCGTCCAAAATCATATGAGAAATCTCTAAATTCGTTCTTTCATTTCCCCCTCCAATATTGTAAATTTCGCCTTTTTTACCCTTATGGAAAACAAGGTCTATTGCCTCACAATTGTCTAAAACGTATATCCAGTCTCTAACATTTCCGCCATCCCCATATAGGGGCAAGGGCTTGTTTTGTAACGCGTTCACTATAAAAAGAGGGATAAGTTTCTCAGGATACTGGTAGGGCCCAAAGTTATTGGAGCTGCGAGTTATCATCACTGGTAAGCCATAAGTCTTGTAGTACGCTCTAGCCAATAAGTCAGCTCCAGCTTTGCTGGAGGAGTAGGGAGAAGAAGGGTTCAAAGCATCCTCCTCCTTGAATGAGCCTTCGGCTATGCTTCCATAAACCTCATCGGTTGACACTTGAACCAAGGGAATATCTAACCGTCGACAGAATTCCAAGAGGTTAAAAGTTCCAAAAATATCAGTTTTAACAAAGATTCCAGCATCAAGAATTGATCTATCGACGTGTGTCTCGGCAGCAAAATTAATAATAGCATCACATTCTCCCACCCTTTCTAAATCCTCCTTGTTGCAGATGTCTCCCCTAATAAACTCTATATTCCTCATTATGTCCCCTAGATTTTCTAACCTGCCGGCATAAGTTAACTTATCCAAAACAACAATTTTGTAATCATACTTACTAAGCATATAGCGAACAAAGTTACTTCCGATGAAACCAGCGCCACCAGTTACCAAAACCCTCATCAAAAACACCTGTAACATGCGATCCAATCAGAATGTATTTAACTAAACTTGCCTCTATATCCACTTTCCCTTAGATTTGCAATATTTATTCATTTAGTGGTCACCTAGCAAAATAATCTCTTTCCTGTTTTGTTATTACTTATTAATTCTAAAACGTAAAAAGTTTTCCTTGCAAATTAATATGGGTTTCTGGATGAACCTCCAGAAAACAGTTCCTCCAATATTAATCAGCTTGTAATAAAAAATCTTGCGATACTAGTACTTCGGAAACTTTTGAAAGTTTTATTTGGGGACGCCACCCATTAAATAGAATATGCAAAACAAAAACAACTGGACAGCATCCCCAAGAAGTTTTGGGTTCCAGGCAGTTAAAAATGTGTCTGATACACTGACATCAAGCCTGCCGGAGACCATCAGGGGATGGAGGCTGAACAGAGGAAAACTGGCAAAAATCCTCGCCAGAGCGGCCCTCCTTGGAGCCCACCCCACAAGGACAGCCGAAATCCTTTGGCGCCACAAGATGAGGACACTGTAAGCTATCAGCTCCGGAAAGTGGGAATGGATTGCCCCCAGAAGCTCAACCTAGAACTTAGCACCACCGCACTGGGGCTCCTTGAGAGGGACAAAGAGTATATCCTTGCAGTGGACACCACAGAGGTTGAATACTGGGGAAAAAGGGATATGTGGGTTCACTACTCCCCGGGCAGAGGTTGGGTTCACCGCTTCGTGGGGCTGAGTGTTGTGGGCCACAAGCGCTTGTGTTCCCCTCTCCCTCAAACCAGTTCCCTTCGGAACCTTCCCAGCTGACCTTGTCTCCTGGATGCTTGGTGAGATAGAGAAGCTTGGCTTAATAGTGGACGTGATTCTCCTTGACCGGGGCTTCCACACTTTGGAAGTGGTCCTCCTCCTTAAAAACCAAGGTGTACCCTTCGTCATTGGGGCGAGGGGCGAGGGGGTGAAGCGCCTACTAAGGGGGCTGGACAAGAGCCAGCTGCACGCCATCCCCTACAAG
>JAHAWU010000048.1 GCA_018383815.1 Candidatus Jordarchaeia archaeon
TTTTTGTTCTTCTCCTGATTGTTCAATTGCCTTTTTAACGTTTTCCTCGATTTCTGAGCATGTTTCTGTTGGGGGGTTATCTAAAAGCAGTTCTATTAACAGTTTATCATAGGCTAGGGGAGGAATTCCGTAAAGCACCCATTTTTCTGTTGTGTACTTGGTTTCGAGAACTGTCTTAAGGAACTCTTTTTCCTGCGGCGTTAAGTCTCCTTCTACTAGTTTTACTTTGAAATCGTTAATTATTTTGATGCAGATGTTCTTGATGAACTCCTCTTTGGATAAACTTTCTTTATACCGATTTTTTATACTTGTAATCATTCTGGGAAGCAGGTTTAACCTGTTAGGAACTGTGAAATTTGTATCAAGGTAAACGACTCCCTGAAAAACGAGCACATCATAGTACCAGAATTGGGTGGCCTGCGAAACAATTTTCCCATCTTCAACCAGATAAAAAGGATCCTCATACATGCAAGGTATGCCATAGGATCTAACGGCCCTAATTATAGGACTATAAATTGCAGCATAAGTTTCCCGAATATTCTTGGGCAGATCAAAGTTCTTTGTGTTGATAATGAAGCTAAATATTAGCGTGTTTTCATCTACGTAGAAGCCGGGACCAAAGGTGTGCCTCCTTGCAAGCTCAATCCCGTGCTTTTTGAGGTTGTCTATTTCCTCCTCCTCTAATGAGTCGTCACCAATGCTTAATGTTGGTTTACAACTCCAAAAGTGAATGGTGCTTGGCGCCAGAGAGTTATGCACTTGAATCATGATTGTTTCATCTATTGCAAATCCGATATGCGGGTTTAAGTGGTCATTAATTATCAATCGAATTTCATTAATCATCTCTTGGCTCCCATCATAGTCTTATTAAGACATGGATTCTATGCCCTTTGTAGTTTCTGATACTCTGCGTAGATGTTCTAATATCATTTCATCAACCAGTTTTAGAACGAGGAATATTCGTTTATCCTTTACCTTATACTCTACTTTTTGCCCAATTTTTTTGTGCTCTAATATGTTGCAATCTTTTAGGATTTGAATGTGTTGGGAAACTGTAGATTGAGACTTGTAGACATGGGGCAAAATATCGCATTGGCAGCACTCACCACTCCTCAAAAGATCCAGAATCCTCAATCTGGTTTCGTCAGCCAAGGCTTTGAGTAGCTCGACCCTACTCTTATACAAAAAATCCTCCTTCTTCTCCAAACCTGATCACATTAAAGGTTCCTCATTTGAAATAATTCAAATAAGTTATCATGCTAAATTTGGATAATGTGAATCTTCTTCTCAAGCTCCGCAGACTTTTCACTATCCAAATACGGGCAAGCGCGGGCAGAGCCTTCCCCGGTTGCTAGCTTTATAGCAAACCCGTAACATGTGGAAACTCCACACTCCCCACAATCCTTTTTGGGCAAAAATTTATTGATTTCTATAGGGCTCAACTTAGTTTTGCTACTCACCAACTCTGAAGATATCTTCCCATGGCGATTCACATAGATAGAAGCCCGATTCAAAAGATCCTTAACATATCTCAAAATGTTTTCCGCTTCTTCTCTATCCTTAAGGTTTGTAACGGTTATTTTCCCAGCACCAAAAATTGTGATTAGATGTTCCTGAAACATGAAGCTCATAGACTCCGACTGCTTATTATATGTGGCCTGGGGAAGATAAAGGTAAATGGCGGGAAGCAAATCATCCAGATTTTCACTAGTGGTTCCCACAACCCTTATCCTCTCAGAACTTGTCAAACAGGGGAGAACTTCAGATATTTTAATCTCCTTCACTCTGGGGGGAATAAGTAAATTAATCAGGGAAGACCCCCTTTGCCCATCATCAACCATAATCATATCCTCCATTAACGCAAATACTTAAACATCATAGTATTTTCTACCCACATTTCTAACCAGTTAAAGAACCATCAACTCCTACTGCATTGAACATGGAAAAAAACGCATTTAAATATTGCTATATGATAATATACTAATATAACAGCCAGGCTTAAAAAAAACAACCAAAAACGAACAAAAATTGAACCCGCAACACAAAACGCCAAAAAATAATTCTTGGATATAAAATATTTTGCAAATCCTAACCCTTCACCCGTGGTATCTGAATATTAAGCGCCTACAGGTAGAAGAATTTCCAGTTTCAAACTAATTAGGAATATTCTTTGATTCTAATAGGGATTCCCGTATTGCCTCCTCCAGGATTTCTGGCTGGACATTTCTAACAAACTTTTTGGTTCCATTTATTACAACGCCCATATCTTTAATATTGTACCTTCCTGCTTCCTTAGAATGAGAGGATTTTAAAATAAATTCAATATGGTCTCTATATTTCAGGGAAGTGCTCCACACGCGGTCTAGAAATTCCGAATAGTAGCAGCCACACAACTCTATGGGAACAAAAATTTCTAATTTGATTTTTGACATGGGAATTCATCCTCGGTTCTAATTTTCTTGGAGATGGAATTCTCATCCCATTTATATATACAGAAGTTTAAATATTTAAATATATTGATAAATGGATATACTATGATAAAAAACATGCTCCAATGTTCCCGAGAAACAGTAGGACTCCTTCAACAAGCAAACCAAAAACTGCAAAACAAAGACCGAACCAAAAACAAATTGCAACTAAACATAAAAACAAGAGAGCAGCCAAAAAAAGTAAAGACTTAAAACACAGCACCTTCCTAGCACACGACTATTTTTAAAAAAGAGTTTACCGTCCAAAAATTCAAACCTCCCTATTCCAGGAATAACGGCATTATGGTTCGTGTTTGCGTGAATTCTTTTCTCTAAGTATGAGCGAAGGATTATTCTAATATGTAATATGTTTATATTAAAAAATAGCAAAGATAAAAAAATTTAAATAATATGTTTGTTAGATAAAGCATATCGTTTAATGGTAATATAACGTTAAACGGCCGATAATTTTCAAATTTATAAATATAAATATGAAAAGAGAATCTTAAGTACCATTAAAGTCCATATCTATAAAAAGTAACACTGCATTAGGAAATCCCAAAAAGGGTAAAAGGGCAGGTAGGAGGTTTAAAAACGGGTAGCACAATCTCCTCAATAGAAGTTTTAAAATCCACAATTGACAACAGATTTGTTCGTTTCCTATTAAGAAGACTAACCCATAAATGTAGGATAGACGGAAAAAGCAGTTTAAACATCGCCCTAGAACTTTTCTCAGGAGCAAGAGAAAAGGCTTGCTTTACGTGTAGCCACATAACCCTACCCATTGTTCGATGGGCTATAAGCAAAGGCGGCGCAGCGTTTGGAGTTTCAGAAGAAGATTTGAAAACCAGGTTCAAAGACCCCTATTGGCGCACGGGCCTCGTGGACGTAATTAAGGGGATAGCAAAATATGGTGTAAAAAAGCCCTTCGTTCCTGGAGCCCCCTTCCTCATTGTGTGGGACTACACCTATGCCTGCAACCTGAGATGCAAGCACTGCTACGCCTCAGCTGGTAAGCCTCTACCCAACGAATTCAGCACTAGGGAGGCACTCAACACTGCTGATGAGCTTGCCGACGCCGGAGTTACTGCTGTTGCATTTTCGGGAGGGGAACCTCTAATGCGGAAAGACCTATTCGATACTATGAAGAGGCTGAGAGACAATGGAGTATTCACAGCTGTTGCAACAAACGGTACCCTCATAACTAGGGAGGTTGCTAAAAAACTTGCAGACCTCGGTGCGGGTTTTGTTCAGATAAGTCTGGATGGCGCAAGCGCCGAAACCCACGACAGTTTCCGCGGCGTGCCTGGCGCCTATGAGAGAACACTCCAAGCTATTAAAAATTGTGTTGAGAACGGCCTCTTCGTTGAGATCTCAACCACCGCTACAAGAATGAATTATGATGAAGTTCCCAAGATCGCTGATTTATGTGAGGGAATCGGCGTCGACTGGTACATGATTTTTAACTTCGTTCCAACCGGTAGAGGATACTTCATGATAGAAAACGACCTAACACCCGAAGACAGGGAAAAACTTCTCAAGATACTGTGGAACAGGTTGAAAAGTGGTGGTAAACTACAGTATCTGTCCACCGCACCTCAATTTGCCAGAGTGGCTCTACAAGAAGAGAAAGATTCGGAAAAGAGGATTATCCCGGGACACTTCTACAACCCCACACTAATGGGGCAACTCACTAACTTGGGCGACTTCATTGGTGGTTGTGGAGCGGGCAGAATGTATGCGGCCCTTGAGCCTGAGGGCACTCTACAGCCGTGTGTTTTTCTACCATTAAAACTGGGAAATCTCAGGGAGGAGAGATTTGAAGATATATGGGACACTCATCCTATTCTTCAAACGCTTAGAGACAGGGAAAAGTTGAAGGGAAGATGTAAAACCTGCAAATACAGAGATGTCTGCGGAGGATGCAGAGCAAGAGCCTACGGATATTTCGGCGACGTCACCGCTCCAGACCCGGGATGTATATACAATAAGGATGTTTTCTACAAACTCAAGACTGAATTTGAGGAGGAAAGGGTGGTCGAGGTTTAGGGGGGATGTAATTCCTGTGCGTATCTTGCTTGTTTTTCCACCCTCTGTTTCAGCTATTCTCAACATTCTTGGCACCACCTCTCCGCCTCTTGGTCTTGCGTATCTAGCTTCTTCGCTTGAGAGGGCAGGTGTGAATGTTAAGATTCTTGATGCGCAGGCTCTAAATTTGAGCCTTGAGGAAATCGAAAGAGAGATAAGAGTTTGGAAACCCGATGTTGTCGGGGTCACGGGCGCCACACCAGCCTGCTTTGATGCACTCAGGGTTTTGGAGATAGCTAAAAATTATGGTGCAAAAACTGTGGTGGGTGGTCCTCACTTCTCGTTTACCGATGTTGAAACTCTTGAAAACTATCCTTTTGTGGACTTTGTTGTGAGAGGTGAGGGTGAAGAAACGGTTGTGGAGCTTATGAGGGCTCTTGAGGGAAGCGGTGAAGTTTCGGAGGTATTAGGCTTAACGTACAGGGACGGAGAAAATGTTCGAAGAAATCAGGATAGGCCACTCATTAAAAATATTGACAGTATTCCCTTTCCCGCCTTCCACCTTCTCCCCATGAACAGGTACACTTTTGGCGAGCATCATTACGCAACCGTTATGACAAGCCGGGGTTGCCCATATGGGTGCGTTTTTTGTGCCTCATCAAAACTATTCGGTAAAAGGTGGAGGGGTAGAAGCCCAGAGAATGTGGCAGATGAGCTGGAACACCTTACTGAAAGTTACCGTGTTAGAAACATTGAGTTTCTCGACGATACATTCACCCTCAACCAGGGGCGGGCGGAGAAGATTTGCGACGAAATAATTAAGAGGGGGCTGGACATAGCTTGGAATTGCTCCTCTAGGGTAAACACCATCAGCCGCAGTTTACTGGAAAAAATGAAGAGGGCAGGCTGTAACTCCATATACTACGGCGTGGAATCCGGTTCCCAGGAAATGCTGGACCGCATGCAGAAGGGAATCACACTAGAGCAGATAATGAGGGCGTTTAAAATAACCAGACGGGTGGATATGGAGATAATAGGTTCATTCATAATCGGCTTTCCAGGTGAAACCATAAACACGATTAAAAAAACTATTAGTTTTGCAAGGTTTCTAAAACCGGACTACGCCCAATTCACCATATGCACCCCATATCCTGGAACAGAACTCTTCCAAATCATTGAAAACACCGAGAATATGCAGCTTTTAACCAAGGACTGGAGCAAGTACGATGCTTTAAATCCGGTTTTTACGATAAACGACGGCTCCTATCCTTCATCATCAGAACTTGTAAAGTGGGTGAAGAGAGCCTACTTGAATTTCTATGTCTCGCCCAGCTTTCTTTTTCAGCAGCTCAAAAAGAAGCGCTTTATTGTTTGGAGAAAGGTGCTAAATGCTTTTAAGAATTATATAAAAGGGAATATTAGAGTCTGAAGCGTGTCGGGAACAGTATCTCAGTCTTAACGCGAATTTGTTTAGACAAGACAGCAGAGAGCATTGCTATACAATTTTAGGAGAGGGTTGCAGAGTTCGTCGTCTTTTTTATTTATGAAGGCAGCTACATCAAGTATTTTGCCATGCTCTTCTCTGGGAGTCTTGTGGTTCAGCTTTTCCTTCTTTTGTTAACTCCGATTATCTTCGCCTCAAATATTATTTTTGGTTTCTTCGGGTTTTCTCCTGAATGACTTTAAACGCTTTTCTACAAGTGTTTAGACCTGAACCGCCCTTAACAAGGTACACTACTGTAAGAGCATCAAGTATTTCGTTTTTCTTTATTCCTTCTGAAAGCGCTTCTTTGGTGCACTCTTCAACACATTCTTCACAGCCAGCGACTGCGTATGCAACTATTGTGAGAAGCCTTTTTATTTTCGGTGACAAAAATTTTTCGCCTTTTAGAACTGCGGAGCGAAAATCGGTGAATGCTCTTTGTGCTTCTGGATTAATAGCTAGCAACTCCAGTTCTATCGGAATTAGTGTTGGTAATATCTTTGTTAAAGGTTCATTTGAAGCATAAATGAGCGATGTGCCACCAGCCTCAACTTCGCCGTAAACGTATTTCTTTTCGGCTTTAGCCTCCTGAAGTAGCTCATTGCGGTCACCGAATTTTAATGCTTCAGTGGGACAAGCTTCAGTGCAGGCGGGTGATAAATCATTCATTAACCTGCTGTAGCAAAAGTCACACTTGTAAACTTTCTTCGTTTCCAAGTTGAATTTTGGGATGTTCCATGGACACGCCTTAACGCATAGGCGGCATCCAGTGCACTTTTCATGGTCTATTATTACCGGACCGTCTTCGCTTTTTGTAATAGCGCCGAATGGACATGCCTTCACGCATGCCGGATCTAAACAGTGCATGCATCTTTCAACTGGCGCTTGAAGACCTTTAACTGAAGGAAATTCGCCCTCCTCAATGGAAACTACGCGTTGCACCAAGATTTCTTTTGGAAATTCATGTGAATTATTGCATGCAACTGTGCAGGCGTGGCACCCAATACATTCGTCCACATCAACAAGTATTCCATACATTTTCTCCATCTCCTACGCTTTCTCAACCCTGCAAGCATTTGTGCTGTATCCAATCATCTTTGTGTATGGATCCTCAGCCGTCGCTGTTACAAGCATCACTCCCTCATTACGAAAGTCTTCGTTTAATGCTTTGGAACCTGTATGTGTCGGAACAAAAACTGTTTTCGGATGAATACGTCTAGTTAATTTAGCCTTCATCTTCAAGCCGTTCTTCGGAGACCTTGACGTTATTATTTTGACCAAGTCTCCATCATTAATTCCCAGATGTTCCGCGGTAGATGGATGAATCCAAACGTAAGGCTTTTCGTCGATCTTTAATAGCAACTCATTAACATTTTGGCTATGGCCAGTCATCAAATGTGTAAGCTTGCCAGTGGTCATTATCAACGGATACTCTTCACCCCAATCAATCTTTTCGCTTACATCCTTAGGGCTTTCCGCCGGTTCTGTCCACTCTGGGAGGCCTGCGCCATTCCATGTTTCTCCTTTCAAGTCTATGTAAGCTTTTCCAGCCTTCCATGAATAGAAGCTTTCCGTCTTGCCGTTCCACCTTTCAGATGGAGTCCAAAGTAAGGGTATATCTGGCGCCCCCATTTCCGTGCTTTTTTCCAGCATCCCGGGCATTTCTCAAAAGCGACTTTCTCGCCGCGATAGTTCGGGTCTTTCTCTATTAGAAAAAGTGGAGCTGGGAAGTGGACGACGCCCCTCTGCTTCACAATGTCTAGCCTAAGTCCTGAGAATGGATGATATTTTTCTGGTTCTCTCTCCGCAGGTGATCCCTGAGGTACTGGCCATAAAATCATGTTGAACTTCCACCAGTAATAGTATATTGCCTCAGGTCCCTGCTTGAATATGTTGTAAGGCCATGCGAGCCCGTGGTTGTCAAGGTCAAGCCCGATGTTTTCACCCAACTTTTTAAATTCTAAACGGTATCGTAACTCAATGTTTCTCAAAACATATTTGTGATTACTTGGGTCGTGCCCCATCTTTTTGGCGAGGTCGGTGGCGATATCGTCTATTTTTTCTCCCTTTGATAGGCGACTGTTAATTTTGTTAAGGTATTGTCCAATAAGTTCCTCCCAAGCATCATCTAATGTACCTCCTTCCTTAAGAATCTCCTTTACTCTCTTCTCGCAATCTGGGCACTCTCTAAACATCGTTTCGTCGCCGAATATTCTGTGAGCAAGTTCGTTTATGACCCACCAGTCGGGTTTAGCCTCTCCAAGTGGTGGAACTGCTGCGTCTTTCCATTGCAAGGCACGATTGGTTGAGCATAAAATCGTTGAGCCGGATGACTCGAGGTCTGTTGTTAATGGAAGTATGTAATGGGCGTACTCACATATTTCGTTCCATTCGGTTGTGCCAACTACTACTAATCCATTCCTTTTTAGGTGTTCAAAGACTCCCCTCTGGTCTCCCGCTGCCCGTACGATTGGATTTCCGCCTAATCCAATGTATGCCTTTATTTGGTCTTTTATTTTAGGCCAAGCGGCCTCGGGAACCCAGCCTTTGCCCCAGTGGTGGGGATCATCGGGATACATAAACTCTGGATATTTATGTGGTTCTGCTGCGGCCCAGGGAATGTAGTGTGAAGGGACCACGCCGGGTTTAAGATTATAATCTCCTCCACCCGATACACCATAACTACCTATTACCAGATTGAGTATAGCAAACAATCTTCCTGTATTGAAACCGTTTGTCTGTGTACTTGTACGTGAACCAGAGATTATTGCAACTTTACGTCCAGCCTCATGGATTTTCTGCGCTAACTCTCTTATCTTAGCTGCTGGAACCCATGTGATTTTTTCAACTTTCTCTGGAGAATATTTTTTTACAACCTTCTCAACGAAGTCTTTATACTCTTTCTCGTCAACATAGTATTCCAAGTATGGATAAGTCCAATTATTTTCTATGAGAACATACATTATTCCAAGGACTAATGCACCATCAGTCCCCGGCCTAATGGGTATATACTCACTTGCTTTAGCCGCTGTCTTTGTATATCTAGGATCAATGTATATGAACTTTACACCTTCATCCATCGCTTTTCTGATCCACTGAAAAGCTACCACTGCTGTTTCAGCTATGTTATAACCAAAATCCAAAATTAGTTTAGAGTCAACGATAGTGTCTATAGTATTTACTGGGTGTTCGTCTCCCGTAACAGCGAGACGAGACCTCCACCAATTACCGTTACAAGCAACGCATCCCGAATAATGAGGGGCTGATTTGAATAACCTACCGAACCGCATATAATTTAGAAATTCCGCTTCTCCACATGAGCTTCTCGGAGTAGCATATCGAGCAACTCTTCTCATTTCCTCCGCCGTCATAGCATGCAGAGGCTTTCCATCCCATTCCTTACGTATTTCTCTAAGCCTACCAGCAATCTCGTCTAATGCCAGTTCCCATGTTATTCTCTCAAATTTGTCGCCCACTCTTTTCATTGGATAAAGAACCCGATTGGAACTATAAGTGTCTTGAATTACCGCCAGCCCCTTTGCACAGAGTTTTCCCTTACTTATGGGGTGTTCTTTCCAACCCCGAATTTCAACAACACGTCCATTTTTTACAACAGCAACTCTACCACAATGAACCATGCAATTGTTCCTGCAAAAGCCAAACTTTAACTCCTCAGTAGATGAGGACTTACTCATTTCCCTTACCTCCATTAGAAGAAGATAGGAGGACTAGTGTCCTTTAAATTTTGTGTTTTCCCTATTCGTTTTTCAAATGTTTAAAATATTCATCTTTTAGCATTTATATATCGTTGTATAACTATATGTTAATATGTATATAAATCTATGCTTCTAAATTATAATGTTAATTTTGGCATGATAAAGTAGTTATGTGTTATGTCTTTGTTTGAATTCGTTGAAGTTTCTTCCATCTCCCTTTTAAGAACCCTGATTCACTGAAAGAAGCCCCTATAACCCATCTCTCCCAAATATTTAAGCACAATGCAACGGCAAACGACCTCCACACCATCTGGAAGAACAACGTAGACTACGACCCGCACCCAGTTGGCACAAGTACCTCGACAGTCACTACACCAGCATAGTGACCCTAAGGTTTAAACGTATAACGTATAACCTTTGCCTGAGGCAGTAAGCCAGATGAAATATTCCTAGTTCATGGAGATCCTCAAAATGTTGAGGCTTTAAGTTAAATCTTCAAGAAGGTCAAAATACTCAAAGCTGCAGAAACCATTATACCTAAGAAGGGAGAAATGCTACCAATTGAAACTGGGGGGGAAAGACTTTGTAAAGAGTATTGTTAATAAACCAGAAGATTAGGAAGCAAGAATTTTCAGAATAGAAAAAGGGGTCAGCCTCTAGTTCTTACAATTAGTATGCGCTATTTTAGGGTGGTTTATGTACAACAGCGTGTTTTTAATTCTCCATTTAGTACGAGTTTGTTTCAATAATCAACAGCAGCCACCACTGGAGCCACCGGAAGGTAAAATTTTTTTAAATTCCTTTTTCCAACACTCAGTACAAAGCCAAATTTTTCCTAAGCTCCGATGTGTACCGTAAAGCAAGCTTACATTTTCGCCGCTCTTACCGCAAATACCACACTTGTCCATTTTTTCACCATCTTCAGAGTTATATTGCTGTACGCCAATATAACGATTTATTATTTAAACCTTTTTCCAACAATGAATTTGTTAACAATTGATTTTTGTCCGAAATATTTAAGTGTTAAAAAATGTATGTTAATTGCCTTATATCGTTATATGACTATATGGTAATATAGCTTTAGAATGTGAATCTTCTGAATTCAGATTAACTAGTAAATGTGGGAATATGGTGGGAATGATTTACAAATTCGCTGATTTCGTTGGGAGAAGATACGCGTATTTGATTGTTTCTTCTCTCATTCTCGGAGTGGTAATTGGTTACCTTATGTTTACGCCTTGGGACATAATTAAGGATTACACCACACCCTTCTACAAAAACGTTATTGAATACTTTACACCAAGCCTTCCTGGCGAAATATTGGAGAGACATACTAACCCGTTGGTAATAATTATGATTGCCCCAATGGGGTTCACAATAACTTTTCGTAGTTTCGGTGGGGCGTTAAAAGATGTTAAGGGCTTTTGTTTTGGTTTGGCGGTAAATCTTTTAGTCGGATCAATACTCTGTTGGGGTCTCTCCTCAGTATTTCTATCGGTGTTTATGCCTTCAACTCTTTCAAACTTTACCCTCTCAATCCTACCACTACTACAGTATAATCCAACTCTTTTTATAACAAATTTTGTAAATCAATTTAACAATTTGACGCAGATTGCCACGGGACTGGTTTTAATAGGTACTGTTCCCGCGGCGGGTATGGCTATTGTTTGGACAGGGGTGCTTGATGGTGATGTTCCCCTAGCGGTTGTTATAAGTGCTGGCACTATGATTATTGCTCCCTTTCTCATCCCCTTCCTAATGGTTTGGTTGGCGGGGGCTTTTGTCACAATTGATGCTGTTCAAATGTTTATTAATTTGTTGTACACTGTTTTATTACCAATTTTGGGAGGGATGCTTCTTAGACAGTTTATCGGAAGAAAGAGGGATGTAGGAAAGTATCTACCGCTTTGCACAGCGGTCTCTGCCATTTCAGCTATTTTTCTAATGTTCAGTTCAATTAACACGGGGGTGCCAGTTTTGCTTAAAAACATGTCCTTAATACTGCCGCTTATAGTGTCTATTGTTTTAATTTTTCCAATCCTGTTCTTTAGCGCCTACGTTTTATCACGCAAACTCTTCACCTTTAAAAAGACCGTCGCATTGACCTATTCTTCTGGGATGAAAAGCCTTCCAGTTGCTCTGGGAATAGCCGCCACATCTTTTAAGGGCTTAGTTTCCCTACCAGTAGCTGTTGGCTTTGTATTTCAAATGTTAACCGCTGTAGTTTTCTACCAATTACTCAAGAGAATGGAACAAGATGTAGAAAACCAATTTAAAGCTGCAGAGGAGGAGACAGTTAGATAATCCTTAGAATTAAAATATTTCAAATTAATGTTTTGAAAAGTTTAAATTGATTTAACACATTAGTTCAAAGAATTATTCTGACCTGTTATTAAAGAAAAGAATCGGAGGTGTAACGTGAATGTTTTGGAACATCGAGTTAAAATCAATAGAACTGGAAAACGGCACAGCGTTGGGATTAAGTGTTGGAAACCCGCAGAAGCCGGAGAAGGCGATGATTATAATTCTAGTCGGTAAGAAGGGTTTGATAGTTTGCAGGAACTTTGATATTAAGGCTTTGGATGAGCGGGGAGTAGCAGCAGCTAGAGTTCAGGGAATATCTTCTTTTGAAGAAGCGCTAAAAGCAAACATAGAATCTTTCACAACTAAGGCTAAAGAGCTGGGTATTAATCTCGGTATGACTGGCAGAGAAGCGTTAGCAAAGTTCCTGTAATGAAGGTGTGAAAATGGATAAAGGTGAAGAAATAAAAAAGAGCCTTGAATCTTTCAAGGAGGAATTCGGCAAGGTACTAGATCCCGTTGCTTTCATCGAAGAGAAAAACTCTGAGCTTTGTAAAACATTTCTAAAACTCCACGAAATGACAGTGAACGATGGCAAAATTTCCAAGAAGTATAAGTTGCTCATGCACGCTGCAATAACCGCTGCTCTACACGACCTTGAGGCTACAGTTATGCACTTGACAGGAGCAATAAGAGCAGGGGCCACCGAAGGCGAACTCTTGGAAACAGCCTTCACAATAATCCCCGTCGCCGGAATGCCATCATTTGCAGTGTTTCTCTCCGCATGGAAAAGAGTCACCAGAACCTAGAAAATCTTAACCGACACTCTTAATTTACACTGGCAATCAAGACCATGTTCAAGGGCATTGACCTGACTAAGCAGGAGTTCCCAATCTTCGTTTGCTTCTAAATTCTCGTCTCTCAATTCTCGGACCCACTTTTTCGATGCTCCTATAATATGGTTCTACCCATTTTTAAACACTGGAGATACCTTATCGATTATACTGATTCCCGTTGGTGATACTTTACAAGCAAGCTTAAGGAAAGTTTCTGATTAGACTCGGGGCGAGAAACATTTAAGGGTATACGAACGAACCTCAATATCCATACTACACAAAAAACCCTTGAGTCAATTTATTATTGTGATATTCGGAGAGCCAAAATTGAGAATTAGGTAATGAATATTGGGGATAATAGCCAGAGGGAGTGTAGTTTAAGTGGATAAACGTAGCAACTTAAAGAAGGAAATGAAGGCAATCGGGATTCTGGGATCGCCCAGAAAAAATGGTAACACCTATTTTTTATTAAATGAAACCCTTAATATCCTAAGCAAAGAACTGGATACCGAACTAGTCTTCTTAGGGGATTATAGTATTGGGCCGTGTACTTCGTGCCTTTCATGTAGGGAAACCGGAGAATGCTCCATAAAAGATGGTATGCAAGAAATTTATAGAAAGCTATTTGAAGCCGATGCTATCGTTCTGGCAAGCCCTTCCTATTTCGGCAGCGTCACAGCTCAGATGAAGACGTTTATGGACAGAACATGGCCCTTGAGAAACGGAAGACTGAAAGACAAGATAGGGGGTTCCATCGCTGTGGGAAGAAGATACATTGAAAACACCCTAGTTACTCTTAACACATTTCTCCTAAGACATAGACTAATCATTGGACACAGGGGAGTCCTAGGATACGCCTTTGAAAAAGGAGAAATCACTAAGGATCCGGAGGCAATCAAGATGGCACACGAGCTGGGTGAGAGAATGCTTGAACTCCTTCAAAAGTTTAACAGAAAACCTACATAAGCTACGCTTCTTAGACAAACCAACATACGCTGAAGGCGTTTCAGATAAAGTTTTTCATGGTAAACCAACGGCGCAATGTAATGCGTGTGTATTTTTTGTTTGGGGGTGTGTAATTTTTGTTGTGGACCCTTTTTGGGGAGGCTTACTTAAGCCTCCTTTTCCATTTTTTGAGCCCTAAAATGTTTTTTTGGGGGAACATTTTTGCATACTCCACAAAATCAAAAATAAATACTTACTACTTTGCGCCGGCGATTCATCTCCACGGCTAAAGTCGGGGGCTTTCTCGCCAACGATTTGTAAAAGAAACGTAATAATCAGGAAAACATCGCTAAGTTCTTGTAGGAACTCGGAAAGGATTAAATACATGTATATGTGTATTTAATTCTGGTGGTATCGTTGGGACATAAGACCATTACAATATCGGAGGAGGCATACAATTCACTAGCTGCGCTTAAACGTGAGAATGAAAGTTTCACAGAGGTAATCCTCAGAGTGGTTTCCGAACTAAACAGGAAGCCGCTAACTTGGTTCGCGGGGAAGTGGTTTGGCGATAAATCCGAGCTTGATGAGATTCTTAGAGTGATTCGCAGCACCTGGACTGAGTATGAAGCAGAACTCGGTGAGAGGAAAAATGGTGTGTTTTGATACTGATTTTATGGTGGCTTTACTTAAAGGACAGAGTGAAGCTATAAAAAAAGCGGAAGAGATAGAGAGTAGGGGAGAGAGGAAGACAACAACACCCATAGGCGCGTTTGAACTGTTCCTCGGCGCGAATCTGTCCAAGCATCGGTTAAAAAACATTGAATTAGTAAATGATTTCCTGCGAAACCTGGAGGTTCTGATCTTTGATTTGGCAGCAGCAGAGAGAGCCGGGAAGATAGAAGCAGAACTCAGAATATCCGGAAAGCCTATCGGTATCAGGGACTCTATGGTTGCAGGAATAGCACTAAGACACGAACAAAAAATTATCACAAAAAATGTTAAGCATTTTAGTCAAATTAGCGGACTTTCTTATGAATCCTGGTGAAATACTTGCAAAATTCGGTGATTTCTAGGGAGGATATCTAGATAGATAAGGTTATCATGTGGGGAAACCGGAGAATGCTCCATAAAAGATGGTATGCAAGAAATTTATAGAAAGCTATTTGAAGCCGATGCTATCGTTCTGGCAAGCCCTTCCTATTTCGGCAGCGTCACAGCTCAGATGAAGACGTTTATGGACAGAACATGGCCCTTGAGAAACGGAAGACTGAAAGACAAGATAGGGGGTTCCATCGCTGTGGGAAGAAGATACATTGAAAACACCCTAGTTACTCTTAACACATTTCTCCTAAGACATAGACTAATCATTGGACACAGGGGAGTCCTAGGATACGCCTTTGAAAAAGGAGAAATCATCAAAGATCTAGAGGCAATCAAGATGGCACACGAGCTGGGTGAGAGAATGCTTGAACTCCTTCAAAAGTTTAACAGAAAAAGTAAAGGTTTCAAAAAGCCTAAGAAATAGAACTCGGAGAGGAACTTGTACCGAAAATTTTCCAAATGACTGATGGTACTAAAAATAAAACCATATTCAGTTTTGGGTTTACTTCCCTTTATGTTTTTTGTTTATTTTCTAAACAAATTTTGGTGAAAAAGTTTAAATAGAAAATAGTTCATTGTCAAATGAAAATACAAAGGTAAAGGTGTAAATCATGGATCCTTTAATTCTAATGGTGATAATACTAATCTTCGTTGGAATAGTGGTAGGATTCGCTAATGGTTTCTTTGGAGTCGGCGGCTGTTTTCTAATGGTTCCCTTCATGCATTTTCTCTTTGTGGGCATGGGTGTACCTGCAGACCTCGCTATAAAGTTAGCCTTCGGAACAAATATGCTGGTGGTTGCCCCCACAGCACTCTTCGGAGCCTGGCGCTATCGACATGAGATAAAAGAGGCATTCCCAACAAAGAGAGCACTCGTACTCACGCTCGGCGCGGCTATAGGTGGTGCTATAGGAAGCTCATTTGCCCTTCTGACCCCCGGTGAATTCTTGAAGATTATCTTTGGCGTCTTTTGTATTATAGGTGCTTACCGCTTCATGACTGCCAAGCCCAAGCCAATCCAGGTTCTCCCAGAGGCGTTTAGCAGGAAGCAATATTTCCTGTCAGGCCTTGCAGGTGGTGGAGCTGCACACTACTTGGGTATCGGTGGGGGTCTAGTCTACCTGCTAATTCTAAACTGGTATCTTTCAATCCCCATACACCTCAGTGTAGCGGTTTCTCTCGCAACAATGACGGTCAGCTCCGGTGTGGGGGCCACGGTGTTTGGCACGCTGGGTTCACTGTTTCCGCATTCGTCCCTAATTTTCGTTGATGGATTTTCCATTAACACACTGCTCACCCTCCACATACTTTACAGTTGGGGATTCACCTACGTGTACCAGCTCTACTACCTAAGCTATCTTGGGATTATACCTAATTTCATAAACATGTTCCTCATGAGCCCGTTCCCACCATTCACCATAGGCTACGTAAATCTCTTAGCATTCGTATCTCTGGTTGCAACTAGCATTCCCTTCTCAATGCTCGGAGCATGGGCCTCAGTAAGAGTTTCGCCTAGAAAGCTTAGCATATTATTGGCCATCACTTACATCTACGTTGGACTGAAACTAATAGGAGTCTTCGCTTACCTTGGGTTGCCACTCTAAACCAAAAACAATCAATATTTTTTCTTTTGCCATGAAAAACATTTTCATACCTTTATCTGAAATGCTTTCAGCGTATGTTGGTTTGCCATGAAAAACTTTTTCATACTTTATCTGAAACGCTCTAGCGTATGTTTGTTTGTCTAAGAAGCGTAGCTTATGTAGGTTTTTTATTTACACATCGGTTGGTTTTTTGAGTTCAGAGATATTACTAGTTATGAGGATTCCCAGCATAAGTCAAAAATTAGGTCGTGCAAGAGGCATAAAAACTGTGGCAAACGGTTTCTAGGAAAACCAGAGGACATAAAGGTAAGACTGAGACACATATTGTGAAGGCTACTAGAGTCCTGCTACACGCGTTGGATTATAGAGGAAATCTCCAGCCCTCAGCCCAAGCAGGTTTGGGTGTAAAGCGTTTAAGAGGTAATTGACCTTTACTTGTACAGTAGTAAAAGAGCAGAATTGATTACCACAGATATGCAGCCGGCTTCTTGGAGAACCGCGGCGAGGATGGGCGTTAAGAAGCCAATTGATGCTAGAATCAATCCAAGAGCGTTCCAGATTATGGAGAAAATGATGTTCATTTTCATTTTACTAAAGGCTTTTCGACTTAGCCTGATGGTATATTCGACCTTCTGTAGGTCATCTCCCAGTAGTGCAACATCAGCTGTTTCAATTGCCACATCACTACCAACTGCTCCCATTGCAAATCCTACATCCGCTTTAGCTAATGCTGGAGCGTCGTTAACGCCATCACCCACCATGGCAACGATACCCTCATTTTTCATTTTTTCTATCATTTCAACCTTCTGTTCTGGCAAGAGTTCTGCATAGTATTTGTCAATACCAATCTGCTCACTAACAGATTTAGCGGCTCGGGCATTGTCCCCGGTTAACATAACAGTCTTGATTCCTAATCGCTTAAGACGCTGTATTGCCTCCAACGAATTCTTTCTCACTGTATCAGCCAGAGCAATGACACCGATTACTTGTTTATCCACTGTAACAGGGAGCGCTGTTTCTCCCTTATTTTCAAATTCACTTACAAGTCTATCCACTTTATCAAAAAGCGCCGTGTCCACCATGCCTTTACCGATCAATATCTCCTGTTTTTCGTAGTAAGCTTCAACTCCACGTCCAGGGATAATTTTGAACGTCGTTGGATCTGGGGGATTTACCCCTAACTCTTTTGCCTTTTCTATCACAGCTTTGGATATGGGATGCTCAGAGAATTTTTCAGCTATTGCCGCGTACCTGATTACTTCGTCTTCAGGGTAGTTGTCTAGTGCCTTTATTTCAACAACCTTTGGCTCACCTACAGTTAATGTTCCGGTTTTGTCAAACGCTACCAGTTTTACATCTTTCAATTTCTCAATGTTTGTGCCACCTTTGATTATCAAGCCTTTCATGCTGGCATTGCCAATGGCTCCTACAACAGCGACTGGGACAGCAAGTGCTAATGCGCAAGGACATGCCACCAGAAGGACTGACACAGCTCTTATTATTGCGGGATTTAAACCCGATAAAATGTAGGTCGCAGTAAAGACTATGGATGCCAGAATTAATATGAAGGGCAGGAAGTATGTGCTGAATCTGTCAGCGATATTCTGTATTGGTGCTTTCTTCTCTTCAGCTTCTTCGACCAGTCGAATTATGTGAGCAAGTGTGGTGTCCTCCGCTAATTTCTCAACCTTTATCTCTAACGCTCCATTTCCGTTTATAGTTCCCGCAAACACCCGATCGCCCTTAGCTTTCTCTACTGGCATTGATTCGCCCGTTATTGCGGCCTGGTTAACCGCGCTGTATCCCGAAACTACGACTCCATCAACAGGTATCTTTTCGCCAGGCTTTACCAGCACAATTTCGCCCAAATTGATGTCTTCCACCGCTAATTCAACTTCCCTTCCATTCCGGCGCACAAGGGCAGTCTGGGGACTCATTTCGAGCAGCTTTTCAATTGCGCCTCTCGTTCGATAAAGGATGTAGTCTTCGAGCGTCGTTCCCGCGAGAATTATGATCACTACTGTTGCGGCGGGTATGTAGTGGGTAGCCGCTATTGAAGCAGCGACTGCAACGGTTACAAACAATTGGACATTTATCTTCTTTTGGAGCAAGAGTCGAATAGCTTTGACGTAAATGGTGTAACCACAAGCAACGGCAATCAAAGCAAGAGCAATGCTGGCTTCAGACGAATATGTTATCCCTGATATTGAAATAAGCCAACTTGCTACAGTAAATGTTATGGCCAGAACGAGCTGAATTGCTCCCCTAACATATTCTTTCATTAACATCTACCTCTTGTTCTCAATCCGGTAGCCAAGCTTTTCCAAGAGCCTAGTTATTTTTGGTGGTTGGATTTTTTCTGAGTTATATTCAATCTTGACTTTGCGTCCTATTACGTCGTAGTTAACTTTAGAAACGCCAATCAACGCCATTAGTGCGCGCTCGAGTCCCGTCTTCTGAAAACTGTCTGCGCACGAACCGGAAGGACAAGAAGCACCTCCTTCCTTCACAATTTTCAAGGTCAATTTTTCAATAGTCATAACTTTCAACTCTTTTTTAATAAGCATTGGAGGAAATAGTATGACAAACCATGAGTCTAGTCACTATTCTCAGAACGTTTTTGAATAGTGTGCCTAAGTGACGTTGATTGTGAACTTCTAACAGTAGGTTTAAGTGTATTTAAATTTATTGTTTCGCATTGATATTCCTCAATTTAAGGGTGTGAGTCTAGTCACTATTCCCAGAATGGCTTGCAGTGCATTTCTACGCTCTAATCTTTGGGTGACTAATCGACGATGAGTGTTTTTCGTAGAGTTCATCCACTTTTTTTGCGATTTCTTCTGCAATTATGTGTGCTAATTCGTAACCAGCCTCGCCGAGGTCTTCTCGAGAGTTAGGAACCAAAGCAGGGTATTTTTTCATTGTTTCTTTTACTCTAATGGTTGCTGCTACAGAGCAATTACAGTTTTCCACGGCGATTCTGGCGCATTCTTCTTCGCATCCTTCAACGGTTATTGTGGGGTGAGTCTTTACAAATTCTCTTTCTTCGTTACCACCAAGTCTATCTGGGCCTCCGGCTATGAATAGCGGTTGACAAAGGATTACCGTGTTTTCCGGTCTTAACTTTTCTACAACTATTCTTGCAGCAACCCGGGAGAGGGTGCCTTCGACCAGGTCTTCGCCGCTACAGGCAATAATTCCAATTTTCTGCCTTATGGGCAAGTTAACCACCGTTTCGTTTTTCTTCGAGTAACTCGTTAACTTTCTGGGCGATTTTTTCTGCTAGTTTGCGGGATAATTTTTTTGCATTTTCGCCCAGTGGGTAAATGGTTCTTTCTGGTTTTAGGTTCCGGTTTTCTTTTAATATGTCTATTGACAGGAATTGAGCGTCTATTTTTCCCACGGCTTCTAAAACATTATTATATGCGCATTTTAGGGGGCATCCATCAATCACAATAACTTTGTTTAGCTTTAGTTTATCGATGGTGTCCTTTTTGCCTTTAACAATTAATGGAAGGCATTCGGTATCGGCCTTGCCTTTGGCTAGTTCATTTATCACGATGTATGTGGCTTCTCTGCCTATACTGCCAAAAACTTTGCCGACTCCACTACAGGGGAGCAGGTAAACTATTTCTCCTGTCAAGTTTAGTCCTCTGATTCTTGTAGTCTGTGTTTTCGTTCTTCTTCTATTTTCTTTTTCATATACTCAAAGTAGGCTGGACCGTCCATTAATAATTCTTTATCCTCTTCAAAGTTTTTAAGTTCTACTTCTACGAACCATCCTCTCCCATAGGGATCTTGATTTAATAGTTCGGGTGATTTTTCTAATTCCTTATTCACCGCGGTAACCTTGCCTGAAGCGGGAGTAATCAGTTGGAGGACAATTTTTATGGATTCAAAGCTTCCTATGTCATCAAACTGTTCAAATTCTAAACCGATTTCGGGAAATTCCACAAAAATTATGTCGCTGGCCATGTTTTGGAGGAAATCAGAGATGCCCATAAGAGCCCTTTTACCCATGGGTTTTACCCAGCAATCATTCTCATTAAAATAGTAGCCAGACTTGGGAACCCTAAAACGAAATTTATCCACAGTGGTTTCAAAATATTCAATTTCGCCCAGCTCCCGAACCTCAACAGCTCCCCCTTCTGATTCTTTTAAACTCTCCAGAATTTCCGACGCTATGGATTTAGCTAATTTTTGCCCCTCCTCATCCAAAATGAGAGATTTTCCGGGACTCAACTTGTACTTTTTAACCATATCGGGTGTAAAAATTTTCCTACTAGGCCTTAAAGATCTTTCATCAAGCAGCTTAGTTGCGCAGCGAGTCATACATCCATCAATCACAATTATATCAGATTCCTTCAAGATTTCTTCATATTTTTCATCCCCAGAATTTAGAAGAACAGGACATATTAGCTGGATGTCGGGATTCTCCTCTATTAATTTCAATGCCACATTTCTAGCAACAACACCCAAAGACTTATCAAGCCCATTGCAGGGCAAAACACAAACCTTCTTACCCATAATTAGTCCACCTCTACTCGCTATCCTTCCTTAATTCTTTGATCAGTTTGGTAATCTCCCTTTTGTCGGGAAAAGAGAGCGCATCCACTGCGCAGGTTTTGGCGCAAGCCCTACAAAAAACCACACAGTTATATGGGTTTTTTACTACCAGTTTCTTTTCTTCGTTTTCTCTCCTCTCGTAAACGTTATGGGGACAAAACTTGTCGCACTCCATACAGAAATTGCACTTACTGTAGTCGATTGTGGGAAACCAGGGAATTTTCTTTCTGGGAACACCCATGAAGGTTTCCTGTTCCGCATCGTACTCTTTACTCATTCTTTTCTTCCTCCTCCTTCTCCTCTTGGTAGTCTTCTAATGTTTTTTCAACTAGTTCCACAGCCTGGTCTGTTGTCATTTCTCTAATGTCAAGGGGTATGAGGTCCTTTTTTACATCTAAACCCGCTTTTTCAAAAGCGTCACGAAACAGTTTATATTGCATGTTGGGAGCGCAACCCGCTATGAGATACTTTCGTCCGGGACGCAGAAAATCTTCAAGAAAGCGGTCTCCATCTTCTTCGCAAAGCTGTGGATGAATAAACGCGTATTCTACAGGTAGTTCTACTCGTACTCGGTTAATAAAGTCCCAAATATCCATTTTCGCAAATCCTGGACATTTACCGGTGCATACGCACATTATAACGCCGATGTCTTTTCCTTCGCCCATTCCAAATTTCCACCTTTTTTCGATGTTTGCCAAAAATTTTTTTCCGAATGGATCTACCTTTACAATTCCGGAATATTTTTTATGAACATAAGGACGAGTGAGTAGATAAATATAAATATATCGATTAATGGCAATATTATAATATAAATTATTAGCAAGTACTCAAATATTTGCTATGAAAACATGTTTTTATTCTTCGCCATGAAAAACTTTATCTGAAACGCTCTAGCGTATGTTTGTTTGTCTAAGAAGCGTAGCTTATATAGGTTTTTAAAACCTCGGCATTAAAACATTTTTCAATTCAAAATAGTAAAATATGTACATTCATCCAAAGATTCTACCAAAAAATAGCTTTTATAGGTAGCAACTATAACACTGGGCGATGTAGAATTGCACGGCTTTTTCAATGTTTTCTGAAAAGGAGTTCTGCCTGTTTTTTCCTCCCCCTCTTCTTTTTTCTTGACCCCCCCTTCTTGTTTAGACCGCCGCCATGATTAGTCCGTAGCTGAAGTGCCCCATCTGAACCACAATATTCTCCACCGGTTTGCCGCCTGAGAAGGTTTTGA